>JADLGF010000099.1 GCA_020849415.1 Thermomicrobiales bacterium | reverse complement strand
GAGGGACGGATCAACATCAAGCAGCAGCGCTGGCGTCGTCACCATCGGCCGCTGGTCGAGGAGTGCGATTGCCCCGCCTGCACCCGCTACGACGCCTCCTACATCCACCACCTCTTCCGCGCCCAGGAGTTGCTGGGCCTGCGGCTCGCCTCGCTGCACAACCTGCGCTTCATGGCACGGGAGATCGAAGCGATCCGCCGATCGCTCGAAACCGGCACGTTTCAGACTGCCAAGCGCGATTTCGACACCCGCTACGTGCCGACCGCGCGGGATGCGATCAAGGCCGGAATCGTCGATCTCAAGGTGTAGAATCAGGCGGTTGGCCGGTGTTCCGCCGGCCCCACTGGAGCAGACGCATGTACGTGCCTGAATTCGATCCGGAGCGCGAGGGTGCCGTTGCGGTCGGGGTCGATATCATCGAAATCGCCCGGATCGAGCGGGTGCTCGGGTTGTACGGCGACCGCTTCCTGCGCAAGGTCTACACCGAGCGGGAGCGCGCGCGTTACGGCAAGCGCCCGCAGGAATTGGCGGCGAGATTCGCCGCCAAGGAAGCGACCTCCAAGGCGCTCGGAACCGGCATCATCGGCATCCGCTGGAAAGAGATGGAAGTGATCGGCAATCGCCGCGGCAAGCCGGTGCTCACCCTCCACGGCCAGGCGGCGCAGCGGGCCGAACAGCTCGGATTGAATCATTTCAGCGTGTCATTGACCCATTCCAGAACGGACGCGATGGCGTTCGTGGTCGCCGTTCGCGGCCCTGGGGCCGACGCGGCGCGCAACGATCAGGTGGAGTAATCGATGTCCCAGAAGACGAGTGCTGCCGGTTCCCCGGTGTCGATCGACGCCGGGCTGGTCAAGGCGCGGATACCAGTGCGCGAGGTCGGCGCCCATAAGTGGGGTGTCGGCGGTGTGCTGATCGTGGGCGGATCGCCCGGGTACATCGGCGCGCCGGCGCTGGCAGCGATGGCGGCAGGACGCTCCGGCGCCGGGGTCGTCTCGATCGCCTCGCCGCGTAGCGCCATTGGCGCGATCGCCGCGATCGTGCCGGAAGCGACCTTCACGCCGCTGCCCGAGGGCGATCTCGGTCCGGGCGGCGAACGCGCCGCCGGCAAGGTCCGCGAATCGCTCGATCGCTTCAAGGCGCTGGTGATCGGTCCGGGACTCGGTGACGACGAGTACGCGAACTCCATCATGCAGGGGTTGACCGGCGCGTCCGCCGCAAAACGCCCGACCTTCTCGGTGGGATTCGCCACCGCGCGCGGAGAGACCACCGCTCCCGAGCCGGAAGCGCGCGCATCGATCGTCGGGGGCGCGATCCCGGCGGTGCTCGATGCCGACGCCCTGAACTGGCTGGCCGGCGAGTCGGACTGGAGCGAACGGTTCGCTCCTAACACACTCGTGCTCACACCCCACGCCGGCGAAATGGCCCGGCTGACCGGACTGGACACGGCCGAAATCGTCGCCGATCCGGCCGCTATCGCGAGTCGATTCGCCAGGGAATGGCGGCAAACCGTTGTCCTCAAGGGGGGCGTTTCGGTGATCGCCAGCGGCGACACCCTGCGCCAGATCGCCGCTCCGCCGGCGTTGGCGACCGCCGGTTCCGGCGACGTGCTGGCCGGCTCGATCGGCGCGTTCCTTGCTCAGGGCCTCGATCCGGTGGATGCGGCCTCGCTGGCGCTCTACCTGGGCGCGCAAGCGGCCGAGCGACTGTCAGAGAAACTGAGTCCGCTCGGGGTCGTCGCGTCCGATCTGCCGCTGGCCATCGCCGAAGCATTGGCGGCGCTGCACTGATATGGCCACCACGAACGCTGGATACACCGCCCTGCCACCGCAACTGACCCCGGTCGGCCTGCGCTCAACCCGCGCCATCATCGATCTCGACGCGCTGGAAACGAACGTCCGCGCGATTCGTCAATCGCTTTCACCGGGTACGAATCTGATCGCGGTGGTCAAGGCGAACGCCTACGGCCACGGCTCCGTTTTTGTGGCCCGATCGGCACTCGCCGCCGGCGCCTCGATGCTGGCGGTCGCAGCGACCAACGAGGGCGTCTGGCTGCGCCGGCACGGAGTGCGCGCGCCGATCCTGGTGATGGGACCGGTGGACGATTCCCAGCACCTGGCGGCGGTCGAGAACGGACTGACGCTCGCACTTCACTCGATCGCCTCGGCGAAGCACGTCAACGAAATCGCCGAGGAAAGCGGTCGCACCGCGCACGTCCATCTCAAGATCGACACCGGCATGCACCGCTACGGCTGCGATCCGGAGGACGCGGCGGCGATCGCCACAGCTATTGCCGGCATGCGTCACCTTTGGCTGGAAGGGGTCTTCACCCATTTCGCCTGCGCTGATGAGGCGGACATGGCGAAAACGGAGGAGCAGGCGGCAATCTTCGATATCTGTCTGGCCGTGATCGAGGCGGCGGGTGTGCGGGTTCAGATGAAGCACGCCGCCAACAGCGCCGCCACATTGCGCAGCCGGCGGTATGACTACGACGCGATTCGGCTCGGCACCTCGATGTACGGCCTGGCGCCATCGGAGCACACCATCCTCCTGCCCGGAATGCGGCCGGTGCTCCGGTTGATCAGCAAGATCGCCCGCATTTCCGATCTCAAACCCGGGGAAGGGGTGAGCTACGGCCACACCTACGTGGCGGACCAGCCCGAACGGATCGCGCTGATTCCGTGCGGCTACGCCGATGGTTACCGCCGTATCCTTTCGAACCGCGGCTGGGCCGCGGCCGGTGATGAACACCTGCCGGTGCGCGGGCGCGTTTGCATGGATCAGCTCATTGTGGGGTTAGGGGAGGAATCGAGCCTCGCGGTCGGTGACGAGATCACCCTCTTCGGCGACGGCACCGACGCCGCACCGACTGCTGACGAACTGGCCGTATTGATCGACACGATCAATTACGAAATCGCCACTTCGATCGCGGCCCGGGTACCCCGCGTCTACATGAAGACCGGTCAGATCGTCGCCGTCGACGATCTGACCGGTCCCGTGGATCTGTCAGCAACCACCCAGGAGTCCCGTAGTCGCTGAGAGCGGATGAACAGTGACGCAGTGCCAGCTACGCCACCAGTTTGCTGATTACGAGAACCCGTACTCGACGAGGGTCGCCTGACCGTCCGGGCTCAGGATGTAGGTGATGAACGCGGCGGCTGCTTCGGCGTTGCCGCCTTCGACCGCGGCGATCGGGTAGGACGCGATCACGTTCAGTTCGTTCGGGATCTCGATCACCGTCACATCGGCAGCGACATCGGCCGTGATGTCGGTCAGGTAAACGATGCCGGCATCGGCCTCACCAAGGGCGACCTTCGCAAGCACGTTGCGCACGTTCGATTCGTTCGAAACGACGTTCCCGGCGACACCGGCGGAGAAGTCTTCACCATCGACACCGGCCGCTTCAGCGGCGCAGATCGAGGTGCGGGCGTAGCCGCCGACCGGCACGTCCTCGGCGGCGAGCACCACCTGGACACCGTCGTTGTCGAGATCGGCGATCGATTCGATGCCGGCCGGGTTATCTGACGGAACGACGATCGCCAGCTTGTTCTGGGCAAACTCAGCCGGATCACCGCTGATCACGCCCGCCTCGATGGCGGCGTTCATCTGCGAATTGTTGGCCGAAGCGAAGACATCTGCCGGCGCGCCCTCGGAGAGCTGGGTCACCAGCGCCTGGGAACCGGCGAAGTTGAAGACGAGATCGAGGCCCGGATTGGCCGCTTCGAGATCAGCCTCGATGGCGGTGTAGACATCGGTCAGCGAGGCCGCCGCGAAGACGATCACGTCACCGGCATTCTCCGGAAAAGGAAGCGCCTCGACCGGGGCTGGCTCAGCTTCCGGGGTCGCATCGGATACCGGCGGCGGCGTGTGCGGAAACGCGGCGCAATCCCAGCTGGTCTGGGCCACCACGGTGCCGCTCGATACGGCGCCGATACCGGCGATCAGCGCCACTGCCATCGCCATGACCACGACTTGTCGCATCGACTGGAACAAGGCCTGCATTGCGCAATTCCCTCACAGACGATTCCATAGTCAACTGCTGACTACTCACGCACCGATACAATAGAGAACCAGCCATCGATCGTCAAGCGACCCGAGACCGGGAGGCACGGAGACTCGCAACCGTGCATACTCGTCTGATCCAAGGCGCTCAGCCGTTCGAGGAGGAGTGAAGGTGTCGGAACGGTACGCGGGGCGGTCGGTTCACGGAGCGCCGCAGCACGCCCGCCGCTTCGCCGAGCATCCGCTGCTCCAGATCGACGCCAGTGGGGAGAGATCGCTGGGGCTTTTGCCCGGCGATCTCTCGCACATTGAACGCGTCTCGTTCCTGCATCTATTTTCCGAGGAAGCTCGCCAAGGCTGGCAGCCTAAGGATTGGTCCGGTATCCCGTTGTCCAGGCTCATCGCACTCGTGAATCCAGGACCTGAAGATCGCTGGATGCAGGTGCTGGGCGGACCGCTCGCCTCGGTCCTGCCGATCGAGGACGCCGGCAATCCGATCCTGGCGGACTGCCTCGACGGCGAGCCAATTCCGGTCGAACTTGGCGGTCCGTACCGGCTGGTCTGCCCAATCCTCAGCTACAACCTGAGCGTCAAGTGGGTCGATCGAATTCTTCTTTTCGAAGACGAACCGGATCGCTCCGCGGAACGCGTCGCCGTCGCCAGACAGCGCGCCCGTGATGCCCGCCAGTGACCCGCGCTCCCACTTGGTCTGGCAAACAGCGCCATCGAGGTGCTCACGGTCAACGCACATTCCACGAAGCGGGTTTTGTCACCGTCGAATGGCCGAACACAATCGACGCGGGCAACGAAAACGGGCCGGCCTGAATCAGGCCGGCCCGTTCTTCATCCCGATCCCGGTGTCCGTGTAACCGGAGTCGGGGAGGGGTGCTAGAAATCGCCGAGGGCGCTGTCCGCGGCCAACGCGTCTTCGCCGATGAACTCTTCGGCAACGCGGCGCAGATTCTCGATGTCGCGTCGGACGACGAAGGTCCGGCCGGTCATGTCATCGACGACGTAGTTGAGCGTCCGCTCGTCCATCCACCGGTAGATGGTCGGACGGGTGACGCCGAGCTGCTGGGCGGCACTGCCGATGCTCACCAGTTCGCTCCGGTCAAAGGCCTGCAGCTTCGCCTGGGCGAGCAACCGCCCGAGCGGCGTCTCCCAGAACGAGCGCGGCACCATGTAGTCATCGGCGCCGGCCGGCCAGAAGAGGAGTTGCAGGATCGAGTCGATGGCAAGCACCACCTCGTCCTTGGCTTCCTTGGCTTTGCCGCTCGCGAGCATGGAGAGTCGCTGCAAATCCTGGCCGAGCGGCCCTTCGCGCAACTGCTCGAGCGAAAGCGGCTTGAACGCCGACGGGTAGAGGCGCGAGATCAAGCGGTGGTGATGTGTATAGACCAGACGGAGCGCCTGATCGATTACATCGTGGTGTTCCCGAGGCACGGACTCCACGGTGGCTCCTTTCATGACCGTCTCGAGCAGTCGATACGTACGGTCGCGTTTGTACGGTCGGATTGTACGCGCACCCGCCACCTGTGTCAACGATTGCAAGGTATTTCGGTTTTTACGCAAAACCATGCAAGGTATTTGACGCCCCGTCACCGTTTGTGCGGAGACTTGACTTCGTTATGGGTGTACGTATACCAAAAAGGTTCGGGAACGTCTGTTGTCTGCGCTATCGAGGTGACGCGATGGTCAAACCGGATCAGCCGCCGGTGGTGATGGCGCGGATCGCGAGGCCGCCTAGAAAGAGCGCCGCCAGGCTGAAGAAGAGGAGCGCCTGACGCGGATCGCGCTTTTGCAGATAACTGTAGGCAAAGGGCATGGCGATGAGGACGGTCGTTCCATAGAGGTAGTGCATGCTATCGACCGGCCGCCGATCGCCGATCAGCAGCGCCACCCCGAGCACCACCTGAATCACAATCAGGACCTGCCCGATGATCATCGCGCCGGAGAGGCTGCCGCCGAGCGATTCACCCCGGATGAACGCGATCAGCCCCCATAAGCCGACAGCGAACATGAAGAGCACGACCGTGAGCGACAGCCGGTCATGAAACAGGTTCAGCGTTTCCAAGTCTGGTTCCTCTCATCGATCCCGCGGTTCATTTGGTCATCCCGGTTCGAGCAAGCGCAACTGGCGCGACGGTGTCCGGCCTGAAGCCCACCGCTCGCCGCCGCGGCGCGACATCGCCACGATCC
The DNA here is from genome assembly GCA_020849415.1 of Thermomicrobiales bacterium. Classification (GTDB taxonomy): domain Bacteria; phylum Chloroflexota; class Chloroflexia; order Thermomicrobiales; family UBA6265; genus JADLGF01. The sequence goes on along the minus strand of JADLGF010000099.1, from coordinate 5,272 downwards.
TGGCCGAATCGGCGAGCGGGCCGAGCTCCTGACGCACAGTTGCGATAGCTCGATCGGGCCGGTTGTTCGTCTCGGAGAGGTGGCCGAGCCAGATCTCCGGCAACGTCTCGCTCGCTTTCAGCGCCTCACGCAGCAATTCGCCGGCGGCGCCATTGGAAAGATGCCCGTAAACGGACGCAACGCGCTGCTTCAAATAGTGGGGGTAGGGCCCATTCCACAGCATCCGCTCATCGTGATTCGCTTCCAGAATCAGCAGATCGGCGTTCCGGATCGGCTCGGTGAAGTGATCGAGCGCCTCACCGGTATCCGTGATCACGACGATGCGCGTTTCTCCGACGGTGATTTCGAAGCCGCACGGCTCCGCCGCGTCGTGGGAAAGCGTCAGCGGCCGCACCGTCACGCCATCGACGAAAGATGCGCCGGCGCGATCGATCGGCACGTAGGCTTGAACGGGAATACCGGCCGCCATGGCGGTACCCGGCGTGCAAGTGATCGGCACGCCTTTGCGCAGCGCCGCCGGCAACGCCTTTATGTGATCGGAGTGCTCGTGTGAAACCACCATGCCGCCGAGCTTCGTCCAGTCGAGACCGTGCGCGCGTAGCGTCGCCTCGATCGTGCGCGGACCGATGCCGCAATCGACCAGCAGGCTCGCCTCGGCCGCATGAATCAGCAGGGCGTTCCCCGAACTCCCGCTGCCGATATTGACCACCCGAACCGTCACGAATACTCCCCGTACATTGGCGACGTTTTTCATCGTCGCCTCACCGGCACAATGGTACGATGCGAACGATATCGGACGCCGGACCGCTCCGTTCGATCGGGGACCGGCGTCTTGCCACCGTGAAAGGGATAATCGTGGCCAGCGCGTCATCCTCGGGCAGAATGGCCTCCGCCAAACGCAAATCGTTCTGGACTCCCTCGAAATCGACCATTCGCATGCTGATCGCCGCGGCGATCATCGTCGGACTCTTTCTCCTGCTCACGGCAACGAGCAGCTTCTGGGTGAACTGGTGGTGGTTCTCCAGCATGGACCGGCGGTCGCTCCTGACCGATCGCTACCTCTTCCAGGGCATCTCGTTCCTGCTCGGCGCGTTGCTGACGGCCCTTATCTTCGGTGGCAACCTGATCCTCGCGTTGCGACGCACGCGCCAGCAGGGGCAGCAGCGCAGCGTCACCCGGGTCAGCAATCGCATCCTCTTCTGGCTGGTGATCATCGCCACCGCCGTCCTGGCGGCGATCGTCGGCGCGCGCGCCTCTGCCGTCTGGGAACTCTGGGCAAAATGGCGCTACGGCTCCTCGTTCGGCTACACCGATCCGTACCTCGATCGCGATATCGGCTTCTACATCTTCGCGATGCCGGCGCTGCAGTGGATCCATAACGCACTCTTCGTGATCGTGTTGCTGGCGCTGGCCGGCACTTTGATCGTCTACCTGCTGAGGACGAGCCTGCGCTTTAGCCTCAACGCCTTCAAACGCGCTCCGGAAGTGGCGCGCACCCACGTCACCTTCCTGCTCGGCCTGGTCGCGCTCCTGTTCGCCTTCGGACGGGTGCTGGCCTTTTATGGATCGGTGCACGCGTCTGGCGGGGTGGCCGGCGGACCCGGCTTCGTCGATATGAATGTCACCCGCTGGGCGAATCTGGTGGCGGCGATCTGCGCGCTGGTCGCGGCGATCACCCTCTTCATCGCCGCCCGGCGCTTCCAGTTCCGCCTGCTCGTCGGCGCGCTGGTCGGTCTTGGAGCGGTCCTCCTGTTCGGCGTGATCGTGCTACCGCGGATCGTACAGAGCGTGTTCGTCGATCCGAGCGAGGAACTCCGGCAGCGCTCGTTCATCGCGAACAATCTGGAAATGACCCGCGCCGCTTACGCGCTCGATACGGTCAACATGCGCGAATCGAGTGGTCAGCAGCCGATGACCAGCGAGCTCCTGCAAACGGAGCAGGTGACGCTGGAAAACATCCGGCTCTGGGATTACCGCCTGGCCGGCACGACCTTCCAGCAGTTGCAGTCGTTCGTGCCTTTCTACAGCTTTCCCGATGTCGATCTGGGCAACTACGTGGTCGATGGTCAGCCCCTCCAGGTGCTCCTGGCGGCCCGGGAACTCGATCAATCGGGCCTGCCATCGACCTCTCGCAACTGGACCAACACGCACCTCGTCTACACCCACGGCTACGCGGCGGTAGTGGCGCCGGTCGGAGAGGTTTCCGCCCAGGGCCTGCCGGTGATGATCGTCTCCAACATCCCGCCAAACGGGACCGGCCAGTTCGCGATCACGCGGCCGGAAATCTACTTCGGCGCCGCGGATTCGGACTGGATCATCCTCAACACCAACCAGGATGAGTTCTCGGGCATCGATTCCTCGGACGATGTCACCCGCTACCAGGGCGTCCCGGCCGGCGGCATCGAACTCGGCGGCATCTTCAAGCGGATCGTGCTCGGTTCCTATCTGGGTGACCGCAACACCGTTATCTCCGGGGCGCTTTCAGGCGATTCGATCCTGGTGCTCGACCGCTCGGTGCTTGGCCGCATCGCCAAGCTCACGCCGTTCCTCGAGCTCGACGACGATCCCTACATGGTGATCGACAACGGCCGGCTTTACTGGATCGTTGACGCCTACACCACCAGCGACGACTTCCCGGCGGCGCAACAGCACCGGGGCGTCAATTACATGCGCAACAGCGTCAAGGTGGTCGTGGACGCCTACACCGGCGAAGTGACCTACTACCGGACGGAGACGTTCGACCCGATCGCGGATGTCTACGGCCGGATGTTCGACAACCTCTTCGTGCCGATAGCGGACGCGCCGGCGGGGATCGCCAGCCACTTCCGCTACCCGGTCCGGCTCTTCGAATTGCAGTCGGAGATCTTCGCCACCGCGCACGTCACGAATCCGACCGCGTACTTCAACGGAGAAGACCGCTGGTCGATCGCCACCGAGACGATCGAGGGTTCGGTCCAGACGATGGAGCCCTACTACGTCACGATGCGCCTGCCGGGCGACACGGACCCGACCTACAGCCTGATCCGCCCCTTCGTGCCGGGCGGCAGCACCGATCGTCAGAACCTGACCGCCTGGATGAGCGGTCGCATTACCCCCGAGGGGCAGCTCGAGATCATCGTCTACCGCTTCCCGAGGCAGGAAACGGTCTTCGGACCGAGACAGATCGAAGGGCGCATCAGTCAGGAACCCGACATTTCGAGTCAGATCAGCCTCTGGAACCAGTCGGGCACGCAGGTGATCATGGGCAACATGCTCGTGATTCCGGTCGAGCAGAGCATCCTCTACGTGCAACCGCTCTATCTGCGTGCGACCTCGGTCGAGAACGCCCTGCCGGAGTTGCAGCGGGTGATAGTGGCCACCAACGAGCGCGTCGTCATGCGTGACACGCTCCAGGAAGCGATCGAGGCGGTCGTCAGCGTGGAACCGGCCGTCGACGTCATCGTCGAACCCGAACCGGAGGTCGAAGACACCACGACGGGTGACGAAACGCCGCCCGAAGCAGGCGGGGCGACCGACATCAACGCGCTTGCCCAGCAAGCCGTCAACCTGTTCGAAGCCGGACAGACGGCACTGGCGCAGGGTGATTGGGCGGCCTACGGCGCCGCTCAGGAGGAGCTGGAGGCCGTACTCGCGCAGATCGCCAACGCTGCCATCGGCGCAAGCGCCACACCGGAACCGTAGCGCGCAGCTACGAGAAGCGCCCTCGCCAGAATTGGCGAGGGCGCTTTTTCGTGCGACTTGGAATCAGCCCCTACGCGAAGATCGCCCGGCCGACGCGGACGTGGGTGGCGCCCTCCTCGATGGCGGCTTCGAAGTCGTTGGTCATGCCCATCGACAGCCAGGGCAGGGGAGCGCCGGTTTCGGTCGCGAGGCGATCGCGCAATTCGCGCAACCCCGCGAAAACCGGCCGGGCTTCCTCCGCGGTGGCCACGAGGGGCGCCATCGTCATCAGCCCGAGCAGATCGAGCGAAGAACTGGCTTCAATCGCTTCGATCAATCCTGCGGCTTCGGCTGGCTCGCACCCCGCCTTCTGATCCTCGCCGGCAACATTGACCTGCACCAGCACCCCGACGCGCTTGCCGGCCTGACCGGCCGCCTTTTCGAGCGCGTCCACAAGCGAGGGTCGATCGACGGAGTGAATCACGTCGAAGAGTCGAACCGCCTGTTTCGCCTTGTTCGTCTGAAGTTGGCCGATCTCGTGCAGCGTCGCGTCCTCAGGCAGGGGCGTAGCGAACTTCTCGATGCAATCCTGCACCCGATTCTCGCCGAAATGCCGCAGGCCGAGCGCGTACGCGGCGTCAACCGTCGCGCGGTCGACTGTCTTGCTGACGCCGATCAGGGTGACATCACCGGCGGAGCGTCCGGAGCGCGCGGCGGCTTCGGCGATTCGCTCCAGCACCGATTCGAGTCGTTGGGCGAGGGTCAGGTCCACGTCGAGGAATCCTCCTTTTCGACCGGCGCAATGCCGGCAAAAGCGGCAAAGCGGCCGGTTTCGGGCCCCTGCGCCCGATGCGAAAACCAGCGGTCAGCGTGACACATGGTGCAATGCGCCTGATCGTCGATGCGATCGGCCGATATTCCGGCTCGTTCGAGCAGAATCATGTTCGCCCTGGGAAGATCGAAATGCCATTTGCTGCCGGGACCCGGGGCGAGCGCAGCGTACGCTTCGCGCCCTGCAATCGCTCGCCATGCGTCGACGACTTCGTTTCCGACTTCGTAACAGCATGAGCGCATACCAGGGCCGACCATCGCCACGATGCGATCCAGATCGGCGCCAAGCTGCGTCACCATCGCCCGGACCGTCTCGCCGACGACATCACCGACGGTGCTACGCCAGCCGGCGTGCACGACCCCGATCGCCGGCAATTCCGGATCGGCCAGGATGATCGGCAGGCAATCGGCGTGTAGTGTCATCACGGCCACCCCGGGGCTGGCCGTGATCAGGGCGTCGGCCCGCGCATAGGGTCCAGATGCGTCCGGCGCGCAATTGCCGGCGCTTTCGATGCCGATTGCGATCACATCGTTGCCATGTACCTGGCTGGCCGTCGTCAGGGCGTTCGGATCGATCCGGGCCGCCTGCGCCCAGCGTTGGCGTTCAATCCACGCCGCCGCGATGTCGCGCGGCTTCGAGTAACCGACGTTTCCTTCCGCCGGTTCAACGCCGACCAACCGACCCGATACCCCATGACGAATCGTGGCGTGGCCATGCAGCAGCGACGATGTCAGCATCGCGGCGGCACGTCGGGTGACTTCGGTTTGTTCGGCGGTCCCT
>JADLGF010000098.1 GCA_020849415.1 Thermomicrobiales bacterium | reverse complement strand
TTGGCGATCTCGAAGGCCGCTTTCAGCTTGGTCGCCTTGACCGGCCCGACCCCCTTGATCGCAGTCAGTTCGCTCAGCTCCAGCTTCACCAGCCCGAGCAAGCCGCCATGTTCCGCGATCAGCCGCTGGGCGATGGCGGTAACCGGATCGCCCTTCGTGCCGGTGTTCAGCAGGATTGCCAGCAGATCGCCGTTGGAGAGCGATTGCGGACCGCGCTGCTGCAACCGCTCACGCGGGCGCTCTTCCTCCGCCATCTCCCGGACCATGCGCGGCGTATTCATCGCGATTGGTGTGCCGCGGTCAGGCGTTCGGCAGATCGTAGGTCGCTACGATCATCCCGTAGTAGCGCGGGGTTTCGTAGACGAGGAAATCGACCGTGGCATCGGTGCCCTCCAGGAAACCCTCGAGCATCAGCGTCTGCCAGAGCCCGTCGATCGCCGCAGTGGTGGTTTCCTCTTCGGTCAGGGACGTCAGCGATTTCAGGTCCTGACGCTTGATCGCATCGACCACGATGCCATCGACGCGCGCCGATTCGGGGTGGAAGCCGTACGGTCCATTCGCATCGTGGCAGTGTCCCCAGTCGCAGGACGCGATGAAGGCGACGCGCTTGTCGGTCGCCTCGGCCGCTTCCGCGATTGCCCGGCCGAATTCGATTTCGGCCTCGTAGGGCAGCTGCCGGGCCGGATTGATGATCACGATCGGCGGCGCGATGTCCTGCTCCGGCGCGTCGCCCGGAATGAAGCCGGTGTTGGCGATGTTCTGCGTGTGGCCGGCGAAGTAGGCCGGCGTGATCACGCCCCAGTCAAGCGGCATCACTGCCTGCGTCCGCCGGTTGCCGGCGAACCCGAGCAACGCGGTTGGCACGCTCCGGTTTTTCGCCGCCGATGCGATCGCATCGGTAAAATCAAGATCGACCGGCACGTTCATCTCGAACTTGTTGCCTTCCCAGATCAGGGAACCGGCCCCGCGCGAAACCGCCGCCAGCGAAATCATCCCCTCGGCGCGCATGCCGTGCGGCGTGGCGATCACGATCACGTCCGGCTTCGTCGCCTTGAGCCGGTCGCCAAAGGTGAACATCGCCTCGCGGGTCGCCATCCCGCCCTCGGCGTCCTCACTGATATCGGGGATGATCGGAAACCCGTGCGGCACGATAGCGGCAAAAACTCGACTCACGACTACACTCCTTTTGCGGCCGATCCGCCTGTGGCAATAACGGCGGGTTCGGTCCGCGTTTCGCGCACCAGCAGCGCCAGCGTCAACGCCGCCAATATTCCCACGAAAGCGAGCGCCCACGCGCTCCCCCGCAAGGAAAGCAATCCGGCGACGGTGCCGACCACGATCGGGCCGAGAAACCCGCCCGAATCGCCGATCAATCGCCAGATGCCGAGAAACTCCCCGGTCGCCTCCGGGGGCGCCAGATCTGCGCCGAGGGTCATCATCGAACCCGACCCGAGTCCGTTGCCGACCCCGACCACGCACGCGACCGCCAGCAGGCTCCAGAAACCGTTCGCCAACGGTAGCAACGCCATGCCGATCGCCATGATCGCGAAGCAGGGCACCGAGGCGGTCTTGCGGCCGAAACGGTCCATCAGCACGCCGGCCGGGAAGAACATCGCCACCTCGATCATCGAGGAGGCCGACATGATCAGGCCGAGTTGCGCTGAGCCGAGATCGAGTGCGTTGATGGCGAAGAGCGGAATGATCAGCAACCGCCCGGTCCTGATCATCTGCGCGAAGATCTGCGCCACGCCGGCCGCGCTCAGGTCGCGCCAGTAGGTACGGAGGGTCTTCCCGACCACCTTCCAGCGCCCCGGCTGCCCGGTCGCCAACCCCGCGACGTCATGCACGAAACGGTGTGCCACGAACAACGCCAGGAGGGACATCGACCCGGCCACGATGAACGACGGCCGCAGCCCAACACTCGAGGCGATGAATCCGCCCGCCGCCGGACCGAGCAGCACGCCCATCCGGTTGACACCACCGAAGGTGGAAAGCACCCGCCCCCGCTGCTCGACCGGCACCGACGACGCGATCAACGCGTGACGGGAGAGTCCCCAGAAGGCGGTACCGACGCCGGCCAGGATGCGCAGCGCCATCGCCATGCGAATGTCATTGACGAACGCGAGCGGCAACGTGCCCATACAGACGAGCAACGTGCCACCGAGCATCGTGGTTCGCAGCCCGAGCCGTCCGAGAATCGCTCCGGCCGGCACGTCCATCAGCAGGGTGCCGAGCGCGGCGGCGCTGACGACGAAGCTGATCATGCTGTACGAATCGGTGAAATCGGCGGCGTAGAGCGGCAGGGTGGTCATCAGGATGCCCTGCCCGAAGGAGATCAGAATAGTGGGAAGAAAAACGGTGAGCGCGATCTCGGAGCGCAGTGCGCGCCTGATCCGTTGCTTCACCGCCATTCGCCGCTCCCCTCCCCGCCAAACTGGCGGCAGTGTCGCACGATAAAGGGATCGAAGCAAAAGTGTCGCGCGGGGTCGTCTGAACGCCGTTTTCGCCCGCCACGCCCTGATATACTTCGTTGAATGTCCGGCGCCAATTCGATCGAAGGCCGCGACTGTAAATATCCGATCATTCCGGCGAGTTTTCACTCGCTCCGAGGTGCGCCAGGTGGTATTCCGCCGACTCTTCCGGCGTCAGGCCGAGCCTGATGTCCAGCTTGAAAAATCACTCGAGAAAACCCGGCGCGGGGTCTTCAGCGAGATCACCCGGCTCTTCGACCGTAGCGCCATCGACGAGGAACTTTACGAAGACCTCGAGATGCTGCTCTTGCAGGCCGATGTTGGGGTCGATGTCAGCGAGCAACTTGTCGGCGAACTCCGCGCCCGGGTCGAACGCGATCGCATCGCCGATCCCGCCATCGCCCGCGAGGCGCTGCGCGAAGCGATGGTGGAACTCCTCGAACTCGCCACCCGCAACCGCAAACTCAAGGTCTTGCAGCGCGGCGTGCCCTTTGTGGTCATGGTCGTCGGCGTCAACGGCGTCGGCAAAACGACCACGATCGCCAAGCTGGCCGCCTACCATCAGGGCTTCGGCCGCAGCGTGATGCTCGCCGCCGGCGACACCTTTCGCGCCGCCGCCATCGATCAACTCAAGGTCTGGGGCGACCGCCTGAACGTGCCGGTAATCGCGCACGAACAGGGCGCCGATCCCGGCGCGGTTGTCTTCGACGCCATGCAGGCCGCGCACAATCGCGGTATCGACGTGCTCATCGTCGATACCGCCGGGCGGCTGCACAACAAGTTCAACCTGATGGAGGAACTCGGCAAAATCCGCCGCATCATGCAACGCCACGTCGAGGACGCACCGCAGGAAGTTCTGCTGGTGATCGATGCGACCACTGGCCAGAACGGCCTGATCCAGGCCCAGAAATTCGCCGAACAGGTCGATATCACCGACATCATGATCGCCAAGCTCGATGGCACCGCCAAGGGCGGTATCGCCTTTTCGGTCGCCAAGGAGCTCGGCACGCCGATCTCGTACGTCGGAGTCGGCGAGCGCGCCGTCGATCTCTCCGAATTCAAGCCCGAAACGTACGTCGATTCCCTCTTCTTCGGTGAAGGCGATGGCCTCTAGTTCGCATCTCCGGCGATCGGCCCTGCGCCGCCGCCGCACCAACCCGGGAGACCAGACCCAGCATGTTTGAATCACTCTCCGATCGATTGCAGGACACCCTCGGCAAACTGGCCCGCAAGGGACAGTTGACCGAGAAGGATGTCGACGAGGCGATGAAGGAGGTCCGCCGGGCGTTGCTCGAAGCGGACGTCAACTTCCGGGTCGTCAAGGATTTCGTGGCGAAGGTGCGCGAGCGCGCCATCGGCCAGGACGTCCTTAAATCACTTTCGCCCTACCAGACTGTGATCGGCATCGTTAACGAGGAGCTGATCGCCGTCCTCGGCGCGGAACGCGAACCGTTGCGCGCGCCCGACCGGCCGCCGCAGGTGATCATGCTGGTCGGCCTGCAGGGGTCCGGTAAAACCACCCACGCCGCCAAGCTCGCCGCGCACCTCCGCAAGGAAGGGCGCAACCCGATCCTGGTCGCCGGCGATGTCTATCGGCCCGCCGCCGTCAACCAGCTGCAAACACTCGGCAAGCAGATCAACATTCCGGTCTTCGACGAGGGGATTCAGGCGAACCCGGTCGATATCGCCGCCCATGGCCTGCAGCACGCCCGCGAGCGCGGCTTCAACCCGGTCATCATCGATACTGCCGGTCGCCTCCAGGTCGACGAGCGGATGATGCAGGAGCTCGTCAACGTCAAGGCGAAGATCGCTCCGACCGAGATCCTGCTCGTCGCTGACGCCATGACCGGCCAGGAAGCGGTCGGCGTGGCCGAGGAGTTCCACCGGCAGCTCGGCGTGACCGGTCTGATCCTGACCAAGATGGACGGTGACGCCCGTGGTGGCGCCGCGCTTTCGATCCGCGCCGTCACGGGCGTGCCGATCAAGTTCATCGGTACTGGAGAAAAGATCGACGCGCTCGAAGCCTTCTACCCCGACCGGCTTGCCACCCGCATCCTCGGCATGGGCGATGTCCAGACCTTGATGGAGCGGGCCAAGGAGCAGACCAGCGAGGCGGAGGCCGAGCGGGTCTCGAAGCGGATGATGAAGGGCTCGTTCGACCTGGGCGATTTCCTCGACCAACTCCAGAAGATCAAGAAGATGGGGCCGATCGGCGACTTGCTCGGGATGATTCCGGGCATGGGCAACCAGCTCCGGCAGGTGAAGGACCAGATTTCCGATGACGCCACCAAATCGATCGAGGCGATCATCCAGTCGATGACGCCGTACGAGCGCCGTCACCCCGACATGATTTCCTCGAGCCGCCGCCGCCGTATCGCCCGCGGCAGCGGCTGCACGACCGCCGAAGTCAACCAGCTCCTCTCCCAATTCAAGGAGATGCGCAAGATGATGGGGCAAATGGGCAATATGGCGAAGAAGGGCCGGATGCCCAAGGGCTTCCCGCCGCTGCGATAAGAGGAGGGTTCCATGACCGCGCCGACGCCGAATCCGACCGCCCAACCACAGGTGACGGTCTATTCAACCCAAACCTGCCCGTGGTGCGACAAGACCAAGGAGTACCTGAAGGCGAACGGCGTGCCGTTCGTTGAGAAGAAGGTCGATGTCGATCGCGCCGCCGCCTACGAGATGGTCCGCCTGACGGGCCAGCAGGGGGTGCCGGTCACCGCCGCAGGCGACGAGGTAATCCTCGGCTTCGATCAGCAGAAGCTGGCGCGAGTCGTCTCACGCTTCGCCGGCCCGAAGCGCCCCGCGCTCGGACTGCTCGGCGCCGAGGCGGAGAGCTACTTCCGCAACCACCCCGATATCGCCGCCACCTACCCCGAGGGGATCAAGGGCATCTATGTCGGACAGGTGCGTCCCGATTCGGTGGCGGCCCACGCCGGGTTGCAACCGGGCGATGTCATCGCCGCCGCGGCCGGCAAGCGGGTGGCGAACATCTACGCGCTGGACCGATTGATCGAAACCCTGAAACCGGGTGAATCGATTTCGATCCGCTACTACCGCGGCCAGGAAGACTTCACCGGCACCCTGCAGTTCTGATGGAAACTCCGGGCTGGCCGCGATTCCCTGGGATAGCTCGCCCCCGTGTAGGGGAGGGTCTCGTGGTTGGGTGTGGGCGGCCATGATTGAGATCAGCCAGCAAGAAATGGCGTTCCGGATCGTGGTTGCATTAATGCTTGGCGCAGCGATCGGGCTCGAGCGCGAGTGGGGCAACAAGTCCGCCGGCATGCGCACGTTCGCGCTCGTGAGCGAGGGCGCCGCGCTCTTCATGATCGGCGGCCTGCTGCTCTTCAACGAAGTCCTGAGCACCACCGCCACCACGGGTGACCCGAATCGCGTGGCCTCCACGATCGTTCAGGGCATCGGCTTCCTGGCCGCCGGCGTGATCATCACCGCGGGCGGGCGCGTGAAGGGTCTGACCACCGCGGTGGCGATCTGGGTCACCGCCGCCGTTGGCATGCTGGTCGGCGCGGGGTTTCTCTTTCCGGCGATCGTCGGTACCGTGGCCACCCTGATCATGCTGACCATCTTCCGCCGGATCGAACGCATCCTGACCAAGCCAAGCCCGCATACGCCCAATATTGACGACTAGCGCGTCAACCAATCCTCGTAGAGGGCTTCGAACGCGTCGGGAGCAAGCCTGGATTCGTTGTACGTTCCGGCCGCCATTCGCTGTCGCATGGCTTCGTAGAGCGTCACCGAACAGGCGACTGAGATGTTCAGGCTCTCCACCACGCCCATCATCGGGATGGTGATCACCGCATCAGCTCCGGCGATCGCCGCCTCCGACACGCCCCGCTGCTCGTTCCCGAAAACGAGCGCCACCTTGCCGGTGTAATCGATGTCGTAGAGGCTGACGCTCTCTGCGTGCAGCGCGGTCACGACGATCTTGTACCCCTCACGGTGCAACGCCTCGTAGCAGGCCTCGATCGTTTCGTGCCAAACGATTTCGATCCACTTCGAGGCGCCCGCGCCGGCAACGCGGCTGAACGCCCGTTCCGGCGGCATCTCGAAGCTGTACACGAGGTGGACGGTAAGCACGCCGGTGGCGTCCGCCGTCCTGAGCACCGCGCTGGCGTTGTGGACATCGTGAATGTCTTCCAGCACCACCGTCAGATCGGGTTGCCGGCGCTGCAGCACCTGACGCAGCCGGGTCTGCCGGCGATCGGTGCGCGGATACTTGTCCGGCTTCGGCGGCTGTTCCTTGGAGAATTCTTTCCGGTTCCTCGGTTCGATCACCGTGCCGTCGCTCATTCCGCCGACGCTCCCCGCTCGCGCAGGGCGTCGATCGTCGCCACCGCGTGCCGCAGGTGCGGGATGACGATGCTCCCGCCGACCACCAACCCGACATTCAGCGCGTCGACCAGCTCGGCGTCCGAGTAGCCGGCTTCGACGCATTGGGTAAGGTGATAGTCGACACAGTCATCGCACCGCAGCACGAGCGACGCCACCAGGCCAAGGAGTTCCTTGGTCTTGCCATCGAGCGCGCCGTCGCGGTAGCACTGATTGTCGAGACTGAAGAAGCGATTGATGCCGAGGTGATCGAGTTCGAAGATTCGCTCGTTCATCACGGCCCGGTCGGCCTCGAAGGCTTCGAGGCGTTCCCGCGCGGTGCCACCCGTTCGTTTGCTCATCCCGTTGCGCTCTCACTGAATCGGCGTATCATCGGCGGACAAGTCTACTCGTTCCACCCCGCCGGAGCCCCGATGACCGTCAACCGACCCCACCAACGCCCGCACGTATTGATCGTCTCGGACGATCAGGGCCTCGCGGACTTTCTCGGAGAGGGCCTGAC
>JADLGF010000097.1 GCA_020849415.1 Thermomicrobiales bacterium | reverse complement strand
TTGTCTTCGCAACGGTCGGCGTGATCTTCAATCTGCTCACCTACCACGGCGGCGATCGGGTGATCGGTTCGATACCGGACTGGATTCCGGTGTTCGGCGGGCCCGTCACGCTCAACGCCTTCGTCTTTGGTCTCCTCAGTGGACTCGCGCTGATCACGCTCGTTGTCGTCTGGTCGACCGTCGCCACCCGGCTGGAGTGGAACGACCTGATCCGCCTCACCCCGCCGGGGTTGAGCGGCCTCGCCGTCGCCAGCTCCATCGCCGTGACCCTGGTCCCGAAAACGATCGAAGCCTTCACTGAAGTCCGGGAAGTGCAGGCGATCCGTGGATTTCGCCTGCGTGGACCGCGCGATCTCGGGCCGCTGGTGGCGCCGATGCTCACGCTGGGGTTGGAACGATCGGTCACCCTCTCCGAGGCGCTCGAATCGCGCGGTTTCGGCGGACCGGAAGCCGAGAACGATCGCGGATCAATCGGCTCGATTCTGATCGGCGTCACGCTGACCGCGCTGGCGGTGGCGGCTTTCCTCGTCCTGACGGGCCGTGAGGGACTCGGACTGATCGCGCTCGCTCTCGCCGCTACCGCCGGGTGGGTTGCAATCCGCCGCGTTCGGGACAGCCGCGACTGGCGTCCGACCGTCTACCGTCCCGTCCAATTGCGCCGGACCGATTGGCTCATCATCGGCGCGTCCACCGTCAGTGCCATCGCGCTGCTCGTCATCAACCGGGTCGATCGCAGCGCGCTCTTCTACGAGCCGTATCCGACGATCGGGTCGCCGGCGGTCAGCCTGCCGGTGATCCTCGCTATCGCCCTGCTCCTGGCGCCGCTGCTGACGCCGGTCGAACCGGAGGCGGTGTGACATGACAGCAATCACCACTCGCTCATCCGGCGTGACCATGACCGATGTGTCGTTCCGCTATCCGGGCCGATCCGATCTGACCCTCGACCGCGTATCGTGGCGCATCGAACCGGGCGATTTCATCGTCGTCACCGGTCCCTCCGGTGGCGGCAAGTCGACCCTCCTGCGCTGCCTGAACGGCCTGGTGCCGCACTTCAGCGGCGGCCAGTTCGGCGGCGAAGTTTCTGTGTTCGGGATCGACACGCGCGATCACGGGCCGCGCCACCTGTCCTCCCGGGTCGGCTTCGTCTTCCAGGATCCGGAGGCCCAGGCGGTCACGCGCATTGTCGAGGACGACGTTGCCTTCGGCCTGGAGCAGGCGGGATTGCCCCGCTACGAAATGCGCAAGCGTATCGAGGAGGTGCTCGATCTGCTTGGTATTGCCGAACTGCGAGCGCGCGATATCACGACCCTCTCCGGGGGCGAACGGCAGCGCGTCGCCATCGCCGGCGCCATGGCCCGCCGCCCCGAACTCCTCGTGCTCGACGAACCGACCAGCCAGCTCGACCCCTGGGGCGCGGACGAGGTGCTCACCGCGCTCCACCGGCTCAACGACGATCTCGGCCTGGCGATCGTGTTGGCTGAGCACCGCCTCGACCGTGTGGCAAGTTCGGCCGACACAATCCGGATCGTCGCCGGCGACGGCTCGATGATCGATCGACCCCCAGCCGAAGCGTTGGCGCTCCTGCCGGTACGCAACCAACCTCCGCTGACGCGCTTTGCCCTTCAGGCGGGCCTCGGGCGCATTCCCCTCACCATCAAGGAAGCGCGCCGGCAGACCGGGTCGTTACCGGAGCCGGCGATCAGCTTCGAACCGCGCCACTCCGCCGGCGAACCGATCGCCACCCTCGATGGTGTGACCGTCGTTCGGGGCCGGACGACCGTGTTGAATGATATCGATCTTGATTTCCGATCAGGCCAGATCACGGCGATCATGGGCCGCAACGGCGCGGGAAAATCGACCTTGATCAGGACCACCCTCGGTATGCTGCCGTGCGAACGAGGAGGGGTGACGGTCGCCGAAAAGCCGGTGGCGGCCGGCAAGATGGGGGAACTGGCCGGGATCGCCGGCTACCTGCCGCAAGACCCGGCCCGGCTCCTCTTCGCCGAAACGGTGATGCAGGAATTGGAGGCATCGATCAAGCACCTGCCGCCAGGTTCGCAACGCCTCGATCCTCGTCACCTGCTTGATGAACTCGACCTCGGTCACCTGGCTGAGGAGCACCCGCGCGATATCTCGGTCGGAGAACGCGAACGGGTCGCGTTGGCGGCCGTGCTCATCAGCGCGCCGCGACTGCTGATGCTCGATGAACCGACGCGCGGCATGGATGGCGTGCGCAAACACCGGCTGATGCGGATCCTCGAGCTGGCGCGGGAGCGTGGCACGGCGATCGTGATGGCGACGCACGATGTCGAACTCGTCGCAGAGTGGGCCGATCGCGTCATCCTCCTCGCGGACGGCGCGGTGATCGCCGATGGCGATCCACGTCAGGTTTTGGCCGGCTCGGTCACCTTCTCGCCACAGATGAACCGTCTCTTCGGCGGCGGCATCCTGACCGTCGAGGACGCCCTCGCTTCTATTCCCCGGAGCGATGCGTCGATCCCGTAGAATGCCGGGGTAATCGAAGAACGCGTGGCGTTCGAACGGGCGAAGAAGGCACGATTCATGATTCAGGAAATGCGGCGCGATTATCGGCGCGGAGAACTCGTAGAAGGCCAATTGGCCGCCGATCCGATCGATCAGTTTCTGGTCTGGTTCGAAGACGCCCGATCGACCGAAACCGAGACCGAAGCGAACGCCATGACCCTCGCCACCGCCTCGGCGGATGGCCGCCCGACGGCGCGGGTAGTGCTGCTCAAGGGGGTCGATGCCACGGGGTTCCGCTTCTTCACCAGCTACATCAGCCGCAAGGCGAACGATATCGCCGCCAGCCCCTTCGCCGCGCTCGTCTTCTTTTGGCCCCGGTTGGAACGCCAGGTGCGGATCGAGGGGCGCATCGAAAAGCTCGCCGCCGCCGAATCGGAAGCCTATTTCCGCTCCAGGCCGCTCGGCAGCCAGGTCTCCTCGCTGCTGTCCCAACAGTCGAGCCGGCTGACTGATCGTGAAGCCTTCGAGCGCGGATTCGCGGACGGGCTTGCGGCGGCGGAAGCAACACCGCCCGCCTTCGATCCGGAGCGATGGGGCGGGTACATCGTGATCCCCGACCGCATCGAGTTCTGGCAAGGGCGCTCCAGCCGCCTCCACGATCGCTTCGCCTACACGCGCCACAACGGCGAATGGTCGATCGATCGCCTCTATCCGTAGCCTCCGGACGGGAAAATGCACATTGTGTGACGCGTAAGCGACCCGAAACGTTTCGGTTTGTTTGGTGCATTTCGGGCCAAGCGTCTAGAATCGCGGTTGGCGCAGATACGACTGCCGGTTTCCGGGCCGGTAATCCAGGGAGGGACTCGTATCACGCTCCGGTGACCCACGCGCCCATCCGGATCCGCTTTTGAAAAGGTATGTGTAAGCCAATGCCCGCAGGCGCAATGCCAGGCGATTCCCGTTCCATCGTCATGAGTGAAGGGGGGAAGCGGTGAACAACCCCGCCGATCACGATCTGGCGGCCGCGGTCGATTCCGCGGCGGAACAGGTTGAAACCCGAGAAACGAAGGCGCCACGCAAGCGGGCGGCCAGCAAGCGATCGCGCAAACGCACCATCGCGCTTCCCGTCCTCGTGGTCGAAGAAACGTTGCTCATGCCCCACATGACCATCCCGTACGCCATCGAGGATGACGAATCGGCGATGGTGATCGATCGGGCGATGCGCATGAACCCACGGCAGGTGCTCGTGCTGCTGGAGCGGATGGTCGAGGGCGATCCGATGCTCCTCGATCCTCCCACCGGTGAGCCGTCGCCGGTCGGCTGGACCCCCGATGGCAGCCCGGGATCACCGAGTTGGGTGCTCAGTTCAGTCGGGGTGATCGCCGAGGTCGGCCAGCGCGTATCGCGCCCCGGCTCGCCGCCACACGTCATCTTGCAGGCGGTTTCGCGCGGTATCGTCACCGAGATCATCCAGGAAGAACCGTACGTCGTCGCGGACGTTCAGCGGCACGACGATTCCCTGCCTGATTCCCCCGACACCGAAGCGACCATGGAGACCGTGCTCGAGCAACTCGATCATTACGTCAGCCTCCTGCCGAACGTGCCCGAAGAAGCGATGGCGATGGTCCGCAGCGTGGAGGAACCGGGCTGGCTGGCCGATATGATCGCCTTCTCGCCCGAGTTCACCAGCGAACAGCGCCAGGAAATCCTTGAGGAACTCGATCCGATCCAGCGCCTCCGCCAGTTGAGCGTGATGGTGCAGAAACGGTTGAACATCCTCAACCTGCGCCAGCAGATCGCAAGCGAAGCCCAGGCCGGGATGGATCGCCAGCAGCGCGAGTACTTCCTGCGCGAGCAAATGCGGGCGATCCAGAAGGAATTGGGCGAGGGCTCACCGGAGGAGTCGCTGGCGCGCGAAATGCGCGACAAGATCGAAGCCTGCGGTATGCCGGACGAGGTGCAGGCCAAGGCGCTCGCGCAGGTCGAGCGACTCGAACAGCAACACCCGATGTCGCCCGAGATCGGGGTCATCCGCACCTACCTCGAGTGGCTGACGGAACTGCCGTGGAATATCGAGACCGAGGATCACCTCAGCCTCGATACCGCCGCCGAGGTCCTGGCGGAGGATCACTACGGGCTGGAGAAGGTCAAGGAGCGCATCATCGAGTACATCGCCGTGCGTAAACTCGCCGGCGACAAGCTCCGCGCCCCGATCATCTGCTTCGTCGGCCCTCCGGGCGTCGGCAAAACCAGCCTCGGCCGCTCCATTGCGCGCGCGATCGGGCGTAACTACGTGCGCATGTCGCTTGGCGGGGTGCGGGATGAGGCCGAGATTCGCGGTCACCGGCGTACCTACGTCGGCGCCATGCCGGGCCGCCTGATCAAGGCGATCCGCGACGCCAAGAGCCGCAACCCGGTGATCGTGCTCGATGAAATCGACAAGGTCGGGTCGGACGCCTTCCGGGGCGATCCGTCGTCGGCGCTGCTCGAAGTGCTCGATCCGGAGCAGAACTCGACCTTCTCCGATCACTACCTCGAAGTGCCGTTCGATCTCTCGAAGGTGATGTTCATCACCACCGCCAATCTCCTCGAACCGATTCCGCCGGCGCTGCGCGACCGCATGGAGATCATCGAGGTTTCCGGCTACACCGAGGTCGAAAAGCTCGAAATCGCCTGCAATTTCCTCTACCCGAAGGCGCTGGAATCGCACGGCCTGAAGGAGGAGCAGCTCAGCATCAGCCGGGCCGCCTTCCAGACGCTGGTGCGCGAATACACCAGCGAATCGGGCGTGCGCAGTCTCGAGCGCGAAGTCTCGGCGCTCTGCCGCAAAGTGGCGCGCGTCTTCGCCGGTGAGAATCCGCCGGAGCGGATCGAGATCGACGCCGATGATGTCGCCACCTACCTCGGCATTCCGCGCTTCGAATTCGGCCTGGCCGAGGAAGAGGACGCGGTCGGGGTCGCGACCGGCGCCGCCTATACGTCGAGCGGCGGTGATCTCCTCTCCATCGAGGTTTCGGTGATGGAAGGGAAGGGCGAACTGATCCTGACCGGCCAGCTCGGCGACGTGATGCGCGAATCAGCGCGGGCGGCGATCTCCTACGCGCGAACGCACTCCGACGCGCTAGGGATCGAGGCCGGCCACTTCGACAAGAACAACATCCACATTCACATCCCGGCCGGCGCGATTCCGAAGGATGGACCTTCCGCCGGCATCACGATGGCGACGGCTCTGATCTCGGCGCTGAGCGGTCGTCCGATCCGCAAGGATGTGGCCATGACCGGCGAGATCACGCTGCGCGGACGCGTACTCCCGATCGGCGGGCTGCGGGAGAAGACGCTCGCGGCGCACCGCGGCGGCATTCGAACCTTCATCCTGCCGAAACGCAACGCCAAGGATGTCGCCGAATTGCCCGAAGTCGTCCGCGCCGATCTGCAGCTCGTGCAGGTGAGTACCCTGGACGAGGTGCTGGAGATAGCGCTGCTCGACAAACCGGAAGCGAAACGCGCCAAGAAATCTGCCGGCTTCGAGACCCCGAAAATCGCCCACGCCCGGGTGTAACTGAACGCAAACCATGAGAAACGCCCGCGCAAGTGCGTGGGCGTTTCTCCTTACCCCCAAAGCCGGGTAGGGGAGGGTTTTATGCCCTTCCGCGGTCGCCCGCAGGCGACCGTCTCGTCGCGCCGCACGGATCGTTCCAATTGAACCGCCCCGAATACGCAACGAGGTGGCCGGCCTGTCGGCCGGAGTGAGCCCACAAGGGACTACACGGCTTGAGTATCCTTCAACGTCGGCGGACCAGAAGGGTTCGGGGCGACTGGCTTTTCTACCCCGAAATCTGCGAGGCATCCGCCGGCAGGGGCCAGCGGGCGATGCGTTCCATGCCCACGCGGAGTTGCATCGTCAGGTCATCGTCATCCGGTAGCGCGTCCCAACGGTGCACCCGGCTGCGGCGAATCGGCACGTTCTGCTCGTCGCCACTGAAGAGGAGGCCCCAGAGTTCGCCCGAGCCGTCCGGCAGTGCTCGCAGCGCCGCGATTCGCACCACGCCGGTGACGCCATCGCTCCAGATCATCAGCATTTCCGAAGCGCTCGGCGTGGAACGAAGATTGTGATGGACCGTCCCCGGCCACCCCGCCTTCACCCGTTCCGCCACGCTGACCAGGCGCTCCTCGACCAGCGTCAACCGCCTGGTTGGCGCAGGCGCGGCCACCGAGGCTCGGCCACCCGCAGGCCGGCGCGCACTGTTCCCGATCGAACCGAGTAAGCCCCGTTCCACCCCGTTTGGGTAGCCGGTCAGCCTGCCGAGTCGCAAGCGGAAGGAGCGTCGTCGGTTGAGCACGTAGGCGCCGCCGAGAATGCCGAACTGAACCGCGAACACCGCGAGTCGCCAGGCGCCGTTCTCGGCGTCATACATCTGGCGCCAGTCGCCGTTCATGCCGGTGGCAAAATCGAGGAGTGGATAGAAGATCAGGGCGTTGGCGCCCTGCAACACGGCGCCGGTGATGAGCAATTCGTTCCAGGCGGGACCGAGCGGCGGCCGCTTCAACAGCACGAATCCGAGGATTACGAAGCCGATGATGATGTTCACGATCGTGCCGGCCGCGGCCACCACCAGGTGTTGCAGGGTGGTGAACGGTTCGGCGTACGAAACGAAACCGGCGAAGAAATAGAACCCGAAATCGATCACTTCGCCGCCGAACGCCCAGACGGCGATGGCGTGGCCCAACTCGTGCAGGGCGACCGTGACCGGAATGAACGCAAAGAAGGCGGCCTGCTGAAGCTGCATCCGCTCCGGCATCGTGACATTGTCATCAAACACGGTACTGCGCTGTCGCCAGACGTCCCGGAGCAACCGCACACCGATGAAGGCGTAGAAGACGCTGATCAGAATCAGGAACTGAAAACTCACACGTCGACCTTCCGCAAGGCAGTGCCGGGAATTCGATCAATCGGCGGACTGTTCGGCCAGCACCTCGACGTTCGGCGTCGCCGTCGAACGCTTCTGCATGACACGACCAAGATACGCCACCGACACCGCCGCGGCGAGCGCGATCGACCCGCCGAACATGATCGAACCGGGCATTCCGAACCATTCGGATGTAGCGCCCGCGATCAGCGCGCCGAGCGGCAGGCCGCTGTTGAACACCATGAAGTAGATCGAAAGCACCCGGCCGCGCAGTTCATCGGGCGCGAGCATCTGCACCGAGGAGTTCGAAAGCGACGCGGTGAAGGTTTGCATGAAACCGGCCACCGGCAGGATGAACATGAACGCCAGCAACGGAGCTGAAATGAATCCCGCGGTTCCGATCACGATGCCCGACGCTCCCAGCAGGCCGGCGGTGAGCGGGATCATCGCCGAGCTCGGCCGCCGGCTGCCCGCAAACGCCAGCGCCAGACCGCCGGTCATCGCGCCGAATCCAAGCGCCGACATCAGGATGCCGAAGCCGCCCGCCCCGCGATCGAGCACATCGCGCGCCAGCAAGGGCATCCAGACGCTGTACGCCATGCTGAAGGTCGAGACGAACGCCATCATGAGCACGATCAACATGATCGTCGGATTCCCGCGCATGAAATCGATGCCTTCCCGGGTGTTGCCGCCGGTCCGGCGGCCCAACGGGCTGAAGAGCTTCGATTCATCCATGCGCATCAGTTGCACGATGACGGCAAAAAAAGTGAGCCCGTTGATCACGAAACACCAGCCCGAACCGACCAGCGCCAGTATCAGCCCGCCGAGGGCCGGACCGACCAGGCGACCGGCGTTGAAGACCGCGGAATTGAGCGACACGGCCTGAATCAGCTGGTCGCGCGGCACCAGTTCACTGGCGAACGCCTGCCGGGCCGGAGTATCGAACGCCTGCACGACACCAAGCAGCGAGGCGATGGCGAAGACGTGCCAGAGAGCGATGTGACCGGAGAGGATCAGCGCCGCCAACGAGAACTGCAGGATCGACGACGCGATCTGCGTCGAGATCATGATCTGGCGCTTCGGGAAGCGATCGGCCACCAGGCCGCCCCAGAGACCGAAGAGCACAGATGGCCCGAACTGGAATACGGGCACGAGCCCGAGAAGCATCGGGGAATCGGTCAAGGTCAGCACAAGCCACGCTTGTGCGATCTGGGCCATCCAGGTGCCGACGACCGATATCAGTTGCCCGCCGAAATACTTGCGGTAGTTCGAGTGCCGGAAGACGGGCGCGCGCGCCGTGATCCAGCGATTGAACGAGCCGGCGGGCTTCGAAGACGCTGAAACGCTCGTAGCCCCACTCACTTTGCCTGATCGGCCCCGGGGGCCGTCGCGAGTAACGCGTCGCCGCCGGCGCGAGCGTTGGACCACGGGCTGACCGGCGGTGGCAGCGATCATTCTGCCAGAAGTCCGACCACTTTGCACCACCGAAACATTCGGGAGGTGAACTAAAAAGACAAGGGGCGGCCGAACGGCCACCCCTTGCA
>JADLGF010000096.1 GCA_020849415.1 Thermomicrobiales bacterium | reverse complement strand
ACCCGATGATCATGGCGCTGGTGCTCCTGGTGGCCGCTTTCTGGGGGCTGATGTACCTGCTCACCGACATCCTCTACGTTTTGCTCGATCCGCGCGTGCGACTGGTCAGGTGAGGTGACGCCATGATCGACGCCGCAAAACTTTCGAACGCCGTCAACACGCCAGTCCGGGCGCGCTCGAACCTGGAACTGGCGGCACGTCGCTTCGTGCGCCACAAGCTCGCCATGGCCGGGTTCATCGTCACGCTCCTGCTGTTGATCCTCGGCATCTGCGCGCCGCTGATAGCGCCGTATGACTACAGTTACTCGAACCTGATGTCGGCCAATCAGTTTCCGAGCCGCGAGCACCTCTTCGGCACCGATGCGATCGGCCGGGATTACTTCAGCCGCATCCTCTTCGGGCTGAGGACCTCACTGATGGTGGGCTTCGTGGCGGTGGCGATCAGCTGCGCCATCGGGATTCCGCTCGGGTTGCTGGCCGGACTCGGCGGCAACTGGGCCGATTTCCTGGTGATGCGGCTGGTCGAGGTAATGACGGCGTTCCCGGGGCTGCTCTTCGCCATCTTCCTCGTGTCCGTGCTCGGCAGCGGCGTGCGCAACGTGATCCTGGTGATCGGCCTGACCGCCTGGTTGACGATCTGCCGACTGACGCGCGCCCAACTGCTGACACTACGCGAGCAGGAGTACGTCTTCGCCGCCCGTAGCGTCGGAGTAGCGCCGCTCCGGATCGCCTTCCGGCACCTGCTGCCAAACGCGCTGGCGCCGATCGTGATCGTGATCACCCTCAGCATTCCGGTGGCGATTTTCACCGAAGCCGGGCTCTCATTCCTCGGTATCGGCATCAACGAACCGACCCCGAGCCTCGGCAAGATGGTTTCTGACGGCGCGCCCTACATGCAGGTCTACTGGTATCTCGGGTTCTTCCCGACCGTAGCTATCGCCTTGGCGATGCTCGGGTTCACGTTTCTGGGCGACGGCTTGCGCGATGCGCTCGATCCGCGCCAGGGCTAGGCGCGAACGCGCCTCCACTACCACGCGATTCCGCCGTGTTTGCGGCTGGAAGTGTTATTCGAAACCGAAAGGAGTCATCGGATGACGAACCGAGAAAAGGCGGACGAGAAAACGCTCGCGCACCTGACGCGCCGGCGCTTTCTGACCGGCACCGCGGCCGCCGCGGCCGGGATGTCGATCGCCCCGTTCATGCAGGGTGTCGATGCCTCGCCGTTGCGCCAGTTCGGTCTGGCGAACTACCTCGCGCAGACGCTGCCGGATGACGCGGCGCCGGCCGACCAGCAGGTCTACATCCAGGCGACCGACCCCGGTATTCCCAGGGTGCTCGATTTCTACGAAGCGGTTTACGAGCGGCCGAACAACGCCGACCTTTTCAGCGAACCGCTTGTGCGCCTCAACCGTAACTTCGAGATTTTCCCCGGCGCCGCCGAATCATGGACGAGCAACGAAGACGGCACCATCTGGACCTTCAAGATCATCGAGGGCCGGACGTGGAATGACGGCAATCCCGTCACCGCGGCCGACTGGGTGGCGACCTTCCAGTACGCCGCCGATCCAGCCCACGCCTGGGACTTCACCTGGTTCTTCCAGGGGGTGATCAAGGGCTGGGACGAAGCGATCACCGGCGACATCCCGTTCACGGATATCGGCGTTCGGCTTGGCGAGAACGACTACGAACTCGTCTTCGAAATGCAAACGCCGGCGCCCTACACCCCCACCCTCATGCTCTACTCGCTGCCGCTCTCCAAGGTGGCGCTGGAAACGCACGGTCCGCTCTACAACACCAATCCCGAGACACACGTCTCGTCCGGACCGTTCAAGCTCGAATCGTGGGTGCCCGATCAGGAGATCGTGGTCGTCAAGAACGAGCAGTACAACGGCTCATTGGTGGTGCCAGTCAACAAGGTCGTCTGCAAGCTGGCGGCGCTGAGCACGCACTTCCAGCTCTTCCAGACCGACGTAATTGACTTCATGGAGAACCCGGCGCCGCAGGAACTCACCCTGGCGCAGGCCGATCCGGACCTGAGCCAGCAGCTCTACCAGGGCGTCGGCGACTTCCGCACCAACTACCTCTTCTTCGATGTCACGCAGGCGCCGTTCGATGACCTGCGCGTGCGCCAGGCGTTCAGCCACGTCATCGATCGTGACGCGCTCGTTTCCGCGGTGATCGGCATCGCCGGCACGCCGGCGTACAGCTGGCTCGCGCCCGGCTTCCCGGCCTCGAACCGGGATGAACTCTCCAGCATCCAGAACTTCGATCCGGAAGCGGCCAAGGCGCTGCTGGCGGAGGCTGGCTACCCCGACGGCGAGGGCTTCCCGAGCCTCGAGCTCTGGCTGCGGAACGCGAATGCGCTCGACCAGAATGTCGCCGCCGCCTGCGCCGCCATGATCAACGAGCACCTCGGGATCGAGGTCGAGGTTTCCAACAAGGATCAGCCGCTCTTCACGGCCTCCATGAATGCCAACGAGATCCAGTTCGGCTTCGTCTCGTACGGCATGGACTTCCTCGATCCGATCAATATGCTCAGCGTCTGGCGCTCGGGTGGCCGCCACCCGTGGGTCAACGAGGAGTTCGACACGCAGCTGGCCGAGGCCGGTTCGTACAACGGTGATCCCGCGGACCGCCTGGAGATGTTCAAGGAAGTCGAGCGCATCCTCGTTTCCGACGTTCCGGGCGTGTTCGTCTATCACGCCACGCCGATCCAGATGATCAAGCCTTGGGTGGTCGGGGCGTTCAGGGAACCGGATGTGAACGGCATCACGGCGCTCCACTGGCCGAACTACACGACGATGTCGACGGTGCCAGAGGAGCTCTACATTTCGAGCGAGGCGCCGAGCCGGTAGGCCCGCTTCGCGATCAGAATCGAGCACACGGCGGCGTCCGCGGACGCCGCCGTGTCGCGTTCCTGCGCATCAGTGATAATGCGGGGAGAATGGGGAATAGACCGCGCTTGGCGGTGGCTGGAAAGGCTTTCGTGTGGCCGACTTGACCGTTGGTTCGCTGCGTCACGATTTTCTT
>JADLGF010000095.1 GCA_020849415.1 Thermomicrobiales bacterium | reverse complement strand
TCGTGGTGGGGCATCCGCGACATGAAAACACGCTGGGGATCGTGCTCGCCCAAAAGCGGGCGCATCCGGTTCGCGTTAAATCTGGGCGCACAGCACCCGCGGGAGATCGAGTACATCGTCGTGCACGAACTGGCGCACCTCTTCGTACCGAATCACAGTCCCGCCTTCTGGTCGCTCGTCGAACGCCACCTGCCCACCTGGCGCGAAAGCCACACCCGCCTCAACGGCCGCAACCCGAATGGCCCGTCGGACGTCGATTGATAGCCGCTTGGGTAGTCTTGATCGAGAGATCAGAAACCAATGTGGTCACTCCATCAACTCTTTCACTTTGATTGTCATGAAACATGCCTCGCCACCGCGCATGAAAACAGGAGCACCGACCGTCGCTGACCACCAACCCCGTCACTCCGAGGAACCGAGGAGTCTTTCGCGAAGCGGCCCTCCGCATGGACACGGTGCGGTGATGCACCGCCGCTTCGCGAAAGACTCTTCGCCTGCGGGCTCTGAGTGACGGGTTAGTTTTTCGGGTAGGTTGGTGGTTTTTCAGAGCAAAGCGAAGGGTGACGGGGAGGGTTGAAGCGAACGGGGAATTGCCCTTGCTCACGCGGCGGGGAGGCGCACTTCATGGCAGGTCTTCGGAGAACTCGTCCTCTTCCCCTTCTCCGAGGACCTGCTTCACAACCGGGCTGATGACGGCGTAGGGAAAGCCGCGGCGGGCGAGTTGACCGATCAGGCGGCGGCGCGCGACCTCCGGCTCCAGCCCCTGCAAGCGCCGAGCCGCCTTTTCGGCGACCGCCATCGCGGCGGCGTGTTCGTCGATTGACGACTCCTCGATCACGTCGTCGATCGTGGCGGCATCGACCCCCTTGACGCGGAGTTCCTGCTTGATCAGGCGCTCGCCGCGCGGCCGGTGCTGCAGGCGGTTCTCCACCCAGCGCCGGGCGAATTCGGCGTCATCGAGGTATCCCCAGCCGCGCACGCGCTCCAGCGCCAGGTCGATCGTCTCCGGATCGAACTCCTTGCGCTTCAGCCGGTCGCGCAACTCCCGTTCACTGCGCGGGCGTACCCCGAGCAACCGCAACGCCGATTCGATCGCCTTGGATACGAGATCGCCGGCACGGAGGCGCGCCACCTCATCGATAGTCAGGTCGCGCCCGATCTTGAGGCCGGCGCCGATCGCCTCCTCCCGCGTCACCGCGAAGGCGTATTGACCATCGAGAAAGACATTGACCCGCTCAGGATTGCGCGCTTGCTGGCGAATGGCGCTGATCGTGCCGAAGGCCGGAAGCTCACGCGCGTCGCCCCGGTTCATACCAGCGCCAGTTCCCACCGCCGTAAGTGATCGGACAGCCGGAACCCGCACGATTCGTAGAGCCGGTTGGAGGCGGGGTTATCGTGCGTCGAGCCGACGCACGCCCGTTCGGCCCCGAGGGCGCGCAGCCGGCGCAAGCCCTCGTACATCACGGCCGAGGTCAGGCCCTGGCGCCGGTAATCAGGGTGACAACCGACCGGTTCGAAGGTGCCGAGTTTCAACTCCGGATCGAACCAGACGATCGTGTAGGCGGCGTAATCACCGTTCGGCGCCACGGCGACCAGATCGAGATCGGCACGATAGTTCGGCGCCGACATCAACCGGGTGTGTTTCTCCGGCGTCCAGAGCGAGGGCGCCCAGACGACCCGGTGCAAGCCGACCCGCTTTTCGATCGTGGCCGCGTCCGCGCCGGTCATATCCCGAAACGTGAAACCGGATGGCAACGCCGGCGCCGGCGGCTCGCCGGTCAGGTCGACGTGGCGGTAGGTGTAGTAATCCTCCATCCGCCGGTAGCCGGCGTCGGCGAGGATGCGCTGCCGTTCGATATCGCCGTCTTTCGCGTAGAGATCGACCGTCGACCTCCCGGCGCGCCGGGCCGCCTCGATCGCCCACGCCATCATCGCCGGCAGGACATCGCGATACCGATCGGCGCCGACCATCAGTTCGGTTTCGCCCTTGATTTCGTATCCCCACCCGACGACAGAGTCGCCCTCGAGCCAGAGCGGGATCGTGCGGAACATCGCCTCCGGATCATCCTCTCGCCCGAGCCACCAATCGAGATCGCCCCGGGAGGTGAAGTGCTGGTAGTCACTCGCGCGGGTGAGATCGATCAGCTGGCGCTGGATGCGTTCGTAATCGCCCGGTTCGGTCGCCAGACGGTGGATGATCGTGCTCATGGTCAGTGCTCCCGATTGGCCAGGGTATTGACGAGCGCGGCGAGCGCATCTCGCGCCGGATTCGGCCCCTCATCCGTCACCGTCGCCAGCGCCTGCGCCGCCTCGTCGTGCAATTCGGTGATTCGCCGCTCGACCGACGCGCGCACGGCGTAGCGATAGAGCAGCGCCAGCACCTCGCCGATCCCCGCCTCGTCAATTTCCGGAGCATCGTAAAGCCGGTTCAGCGTGCGAGCGCCAGCCCCGTCAACCTGTCGGCGTAACAGCAGGATCGGCAGGCTTTGCTTGCGGCGGCGAATATCATCGGCGGCGGCCTTGCCGGTGATGGCGGCATCCCCCCAGATCCCAAGCAGGTCGTCGCGGACCTGGAAGCCGAGTCCGAGCGACAACCCGAAGTCCGCGAAGCGATCGGCGCGCGCGTCATCAGCTCCGCCGAGCAGGGCCCCCGCCCAGGCCGCAAACCGGACGATGACCGCCGTTTTCAACTCGATCATCG
>JADLGF010000094.1 GCA_020849415.1 Thermomicrobiales bacterium | reverse complement strand
CGGTCGAAGGCGGTACGCTCTCGATCGCGGTCAGCCAGATCACGAGCAACAGCCACCTGCTCCACCTGCGCCACTACGCCGGCTCGGAGAATATCTACACCCGCCTGCTGGCGAACGCCCGCCTGATCACGCTCGCCTCCGATCGCACCACCTTTGTCGGCGCGTTGGCTGAATCATTCGAGTTCAACGAAGAAGGCTCGCTGCTCACGTTCAAGCTGCGGGAAGGGCTCACGTGGCACGATGATGCTCCCTTCACCGCGACCGACGTTGACTTCACCTATCACATGATCGGTGTGCCGGGCGTTGGACCGGCCGTCTTCGGCACAACGTTCAACGGGGCCATTGTGGGCATGGCCGAATACATCGCCGGTGAGGCGGACCGTGTTTCGGGCGTCACGGTGGTTGATGATTTCACCATCTCGTTCGAACTCTTCCCGAACCTCAACCAGTGGGCCACCCTCTCGCTCTTCAACCAGATCTGCATCGCCCCGAACCACATCCTCAATCAGTACCTTGACTGGGAAACCGGCCACACCATTCTCGAAAGCGCGTGGTCAACCACCGCGGAGCACATCGGCATCGGCCCGTTCAAGGTCGTCGAGTACGTGGCCGATCAGTACATCCGCTACGAGCCGTTTGACAATTACTACAACGGCAAGCCGCTGTTGGGTGAAGTGATCTACCGCCCGTTCTCGGATGCCGTTACGCTCGCCGCCGCGGTTGAGAACCGGGAAGTCCTGGTTGGTCGCCTGCCGATTGGCGAAGTGCCGCGGTTCGAGACCCAGGAGGGACTCACCATTCACGGTGCGGTTTCTCCCAGCTATCAGGGCGCGATGATCAACGCGCGTCAGCCATACCTGAACAAGCAGGTTCGCCAGGCGCTCATGTACGCGATCGACCGCGAGGCGATGGCCCAGGTGCTCTATTCCGGCAAGGTGGCGGTGACCCACTCCCCGATCGAGGTGCCGGGTATCCCCGAGAGCCCGACCATGCTCAAGTTCGAATACGATCCGGAACGGGCCAAGGCGCTTCTCGAGGAAGGCGGCTGGGATCCGGAACGTGTGCTGCGCTGGAACATCCAGCAGGCTCCTTCGGATGAGGCGACCCTCGCGTACTACGCCACCATCAATGACTTCTGGGCGCAGGTCGGCCTGAAGGCGGATTTCGACATTTTCGGGCAGGACACCTCGGTGCTCTGGGGTCCGGACTGGAACTTCGATCTCTATCCGAGCGCCTACCCGATCGGTATCCCGGCCTGGGTGGGACGCGGCTTCGATCCGCGCATGGCCGTCGGCGCTTCGGCCGGCTTCGACACCGAAGGTTTCACGGATATGTGGGACCTGGCGCAGTCCAGTGTGACGGGTGATGAGGAAATCGCGGCCGTCCAGGCGCTGCAGGATGTCATCGCCGAGGAATCGCTGTCGCTGATGATCGTCCGCTCGCCAGATATCTGGGCGATCGACAACACGGTTCACAACCTGGTTCCGAACTACTTCCCGAACGAATACGATCTCTATGACTGGGGCCTGGAGAAGGTCTGGGTGGAGCCGCAGTCCTAGATTTCGGTACCGCGAAGCCGCGCCGGTGCGAGGAGCAATCCTCGCGCCGGCCACGCTCCCGCCCGGCGGGAGCGTGGTGCGTTCAACGCGCGCACATTCGGAGCGGCCAGCGCCGGCGTCTCGCGGAATTCGGGTTTGCCGCGTAGCGGCTGTGCACCCGGATCGTTGGGCCGATCGTATCCAGTGGATTGACGATGCTCGAAACGGTGTTCAACCGGTCTGAACACGATGCCTTGACCCTGCGCGGTGCATCGCGGGGCCTACGGTTCACTCAGGGGCCATTCCAATGAGCCAATACTTGATGCGACGGCTCTTGCTGATCCCCTTGCTGGTGATCGGCATTACGCTGCTCGACTTCATGTTTATCAATCTCACGCCGGGCGATCCTGTTTCAGCGCTCATGAACCCGAATGAGCTGGTCGGTATGGATCCCCAACAGATCGAGTTCCGCCGGGAACAACTTGGCTTGAACAAGCCGATTGTTGAGCGCTACGTGATCTGGCTCAAGGAAATGGCGACCGGCAATCTCGGGTATTCGATTGCGAAGTCACAACCCGTCTCCACCCTCATGTGGAACGGCATCAAGAACACCGTCGTGCTGATGGGGCTCTCGATCGTCATCAGTGCGGTAATCGGCATTCTGTTCGGCATCATATCTGCTCTCAAGCCGCATTCATGGGTTGACTACCTGCTCACGACGGCGGCTTTCGTTGGGGTTGGCATGCCGAGCTTCTTCTTTGCGCTCATCCTGATCAATGTCGGAGCGCTGAACCTTGGCTGGTTCCCCACATCCGGCATCATCACGCCGGGCGACGGCTCGCTCACGGACCGGCTGCAACACCTCGTGCTTCCGTTGATCGCGCTTTCGATCAACGGCTCGGGCAGCATCATGCGGTACATGCGCGCCGGGCTGATCGAAGTGATGCACGAGGATTACGTCACCACCGCGCGCGCCAAGGGACTCAAGGGAAGCTCGGTCGTCATGAGCCACGCGGTTCGCAACGCGTTGCTTCCGATCATTACGGTTCTCGGACTGCAAATCCCCCGATTGTTCGGTGGAGCGGTGGTCATTGAAACGATCTTCAACATTCCCGGCATCGGCTTGACCATGGTGCAGGCCATGAACACCAAGGATTACCCGTTGATCATGGGAGGCATTCTGCTCACCGGCATCATGGTGCTGATCAGTTCGTTGATTGCGGACATCGCGTACGCCATCGCTGATCCCCGGATCAGGTACTAGGAACGGGGGACAGAGTATGGCGGAGATGGCCGTTCCTGTTACGCAATCGAGCATGGCGGCGCTGACCGAGGTGCGCAAGGGAGCAACGCTCTGGCAACGCTACCGAAAGCACAAGATGGCGGTCGTCGGCCTTGCCTTCATGATCCTGCTCGTTGGGCTCGCGGTCTTCGCTCCCTGGCTGGGAACGATCGATCCCACCAAGACGAGCCTGATGGATTCGCTCCAGCCACCAAGCCGGCAGCATTGGTTGGGTACGGATCTTTCCGGGCGCGATATCTGGAGCCGATTGGCCTACGCGGCGCGGATTTCGTTGATTGCCGGCGTGGGTTCAACCCTGATCGCTTCGGTGATCGCGATCATTCTCGGCAGCATTTCCGGTTTCTACGGCGGTGTTGTCGATAACTTCATTATGCGTGTCACCGATGTGATCATGTGTATTCCCGATCTGATCATCATCATGGCGCTCGTTTCGGTGCTCGGTCCCGGTCTGATCAACATCGTGATCGCGATCGGCGTGCTCGGCTGGACCGGCAAAACCCGACTCCTGCGTGCCCAGATTCTGGCGGTGCGGGAAAAGGAGT
The DNA here is from genome assembly GCA_020849415.1 of Thermomicrobiales bacterium. GTDB lineage: Bacteria > Chloroflexota > Chloroflexia > Thermomicrobiales > UBA6265 > JADLGF01. The sequence continues at coordinate 2,506 of JADLGF010000094.1, read as the reverse complement.
ACGTCACCGCAGCGCGTTGCTCGGGGGCGACGAACAAACGGATCATGTTCCGTTACGTGCTCCCGAACTCGTTCACGCCGATTCTGGTGGCCGGAACACTCAGCGTTGCCGGCGCCATTCTCACCGAAGCCTCGTTGAGCTTCCTTGGATTCGGCATTCTGCCGCCGAACCCGAGCTGGGGTGAAATGCTGAACGGCGCTCGCTCGCTGACCCGCCTGCAGGAGAACCCGTGGATCTGGATGCCGCCCGGCATCATGATCCTCCTCACCGTGCTGGCGATCAATTTCATTGGCGATGGTTTGCAGGACAGCCTCGATCCGAGGCAAAAGGAGCGCTAGTCACGTGACGGCGAAGTACAAGGTCGCGATCATCGGCACCGGCCGCATGGGCGGTTTGATCGAAGACGAGATCGCGCCGGGGAGCAACAGCCGCCCCTACGGCCACTTCTCGGCCTACAACCACATCCCGGAAACCGAGGTGGTGGCGATTGCCAACCGGGGCGAGGAGCGGCTGGAACGCTTCTCGAAACGGTTCGGCATCACCAACACCTACCTCGATTATCGGGAGATGATCCTCAAGGAACAGCCCGATATCGTCAGCATCACCACCCCCTCGCTGCGGCGGGCCGATCCGATCATCTTCTGCGCCGAGAATGGCGTGAAGGCGATCTTCGCGGAGAAGGGGCTGTGCGCGTCGCTGGAAGAAGCCGATGCGATCGCCGCCGCAGTGCGGACGAACAAGGTGGCGTTCAACTGGGGCACCCTGCGCCGATACGGCAACGCGTACAAGCAGCTGGCGGCTGAGATCGCCGGCGGTGCGATCGGCGAACCGCGCGCGGCGGTGATGAGCTTCGCCACCGACCTGATCAAGCACCACCCGCACACGATCGACCTGGTCGGGATGCTGCTCGGCGATCCGAACCCGGTCTGGGTGGAGGGGAGCCTGATCGAGCCGGGTGAGGCCTGGGCGCCCGAGCGTCCGCTGCCGACCCTCGACCGCGAGGGTCACCGCTACGTGGCGCCGGAAGGGAAGGAGATCGGCGATCCATGGGTCGGCACCTTCCGTGTCAAGTACGACAGCAACGCCGAGGGGATTTTCTTGCCGATTCCGGGTCCGTTCGATATCGATGTCTACGGCTCGGAGGGTCGCGCCTGGGCCTTCGAAACCGGCAACGAGTGGGGCATCAAGAAGGTCGATCGCAAGACCGGCCGGACGGTACGCACGCAGTGGGGGCACTCCGGCGAGAGCTCGACGGTGAACGCCGTGCGCGAACTGATCAACGAGCTGGAGACGGGCGAACGCACCACCGGCAACATCGACCGCGCCATGAAGGTGGTCGAGCAGCAGTTCGCGCTGCTCCACTCCTCACTCGCCGGCGGCGCGCGCACCACGGTGCCAGTCGAAGACCGCACCTTCTACGTCCCCGGCGGCTGATCCGCCGCGACACATCCAACGCGTCCGAAACGCCGGTGGCTGTTCGAGAACAACCACCGGTGTTTTGTATTCATCGAGAGAATCCGCGATCCACAACCGAGCGAAGGTGTGGGTGTCCTTGGCGGAAAGCCAGCATTCTACGCACCCGCTTGACGGGGAATGGTCGTATCTTTAGGATGTCGACGGTCGGACCAATATCGCGCGTTCGGCCGGAGATGCGCATGGGCGAGGTCACCTTCACGCCAGTTGAAACCGGGTCGTTGGCGGCCCGCATTCAGGAGCGCCTGGAGGCCGCCATTTACGCCGGCGAGCTTCAGCCGGGGCAGCACCTGCTCGAGGTCGAACTGGCGGACGCGTTTCGGGTCAGCCGGGCATCGCTGCGTGAGGCGCTGCGGCTGCTCGAGCACAAGGGGCTGGTGGTTTCCGTGCCGAGGCGCGGAACCTTCGTGGCGGAACTCTCCGAGCGCGAGGTGCGCGACAGCTACACGCTGCGCGTGCTGCTTGAGACGTACTCCATCCGTATTGCCGCCGCGGCGCCCACGCCTGAATTGCTCGACCGGCTCGATGCGTTGGTCGACGCACTCGGCGCCTGTGCCGGCCGGGGCGATCACACCGGCATCGTCGATTGCGATGTCGAGATCCACCGCGCGATCTGTGCTGCTGCCGGCAACGAGAAACTGCTGGCGGTCTGGGAATCGCTCGTCGCGCCGGTCCGGGCGTTGCTGCTGGTCAAGTACCGGGTCACGGACGACAGCCCGGAGATCGAAAAGGGCCACCGCAAACTGGTTGAGGCGATCCGGGCCGGCGATCCGGATCTGGCCGAATCGCTGTTGCGGTCGCACATCGTTGATACCGCTGAACTGGTGCTCGGGCTCATCGATCGTACCGAGCACCTTCCCATCTGAACAGGAGAAACGCCCGGTTGCTGACCGATCGAATCGGATGGACAATCACGCCGGTAACCGGACCAATCAGACAGGAGCTAACGTGACCGTCACCGTTTTCTGGGCCGACCCGCACCCCCGTTTGCTGCCGTTCGATGTCGTTTCCGATGCGCTCGCGGCCAATGGCG
>JADLGF010000093.1 GCA_020849415.1 Thermomicrobiales bacterium | reverse complement strand
CGCAACCTAAAAGGAGATGCCCGGTGGCAACGCAATTGATTCGGAACGGGGTTTTGATCGATGGCACGGGCGCCGATCCGGTGCCGAACGCCGGGGTGCTGATCGAAGACGGCAAGATCGTCGCCGCCGGGGAACTCCAGCGCCTGCCCCACCGGGATGGCGCCGAGGAGATCGACGCCAAAGGCGGCTACATCCTCCCCGGGCTGATCGATACCCACGTCCACGTCACCGGGGAAGGCAGCGACATCATCGGAATGATGACCACGCCTTTTTCCTATATGTTCTTTAAGACGATTGGCTACCTGCGGAACACGCTCAACTGCGGAGTCACCTCCGTCCGTGATGCCGGCGGCGCCGATCTCGGAATCAAGCAGGCGGTCGAGGACGGGTTGATCGCCGGCCCGAGGATGCAGATCTCCATCAGCGTCATCAGCACCACCGGCGGGCATGGCGACACCTATATGCCGGCCGGCTACGATGTCCCATTCTTCCCCACCTACCCCGGCGTTCCCGCCGGCATCGCCGACGGCGTCGAGGAAGTCCGTAAGAAGGTGCGCGAGATCCTGCGGGCGGGCGCGGAGGTGATCAAGGTCTGCTCCACCGGCGGCGTGCTGAGCTCAACCGATCACCCCGAGTTCACCCAGTTCAGCATCGAGGAACTGACGGTGATGGTCGAGGAAGCCCGCTTCCGCAAGGGGATCCGGGTCATGTCGCACGCGCAGGGGGCCGAGGGAATCAAGAACGCGGTCAAGGCGGGGATTCACTCGATCGAGCATGGCATGTTCATCGATGACGAAGCGATCGAATTGATGCTCGCGGCCGGCACCTACGTCGTCCCGACCCTGATCGCGCCGCTCTGGGTGCTCGAAGGCGCCGAGCGCGACGGCAAGATGCCCGAGTACGGCGTCCGTAAGGCGAAGGAAACGATCGAGATTCACAAGGAGAGCATCGCTCGCGCCTACAAGGCGGGCGTGAAGATCGCGATGGGCACCGACGCCGGCGTCGGACCGCACGGCGAAAACCTGCGCGAACTCGGTCTGATGGCCGATATCGGCATGTCACCGATGGATGTGATCGTTGCGACGACCAAGGTGGCGGCCGAGTGCCTTGGCTGGGAGGACCGGGTCGGCACCCTCGAAGCGGGCAAGCTGGCTGACGTCACGATCAGCGCCGTCGACCCACTGACGAATATCCATGGCCTCGCCGACAACGACAACATCACCCTCGTCATGAAGGGCGGCGAAATCCAGAAAGACATCCGCTAGCGGGCGATCAAGCGCTGCGCCAGCACGACGTCCGGGCCGAGGGAGCGCAGGTGAGTGGTCAGCTCGTCCGCGGCGGCCTGGAGTTCGTCGGTTGACATCGGATCGAGAGCGTCCAGGATGAAGATGGCGGAGGTCGTCTCGTCGGTGAGCTGGGTGCGGCGGCACTGGCGCCAGTTCCAGCGGCGGCAGGTGACGCCGGCGTCGTCGCACCAGACAACCTCCCCGACATCGGGATGCTCGATGACCACCTCACCGCCGGAAACGGTGTCGAACGGCTCGGTGCCGGCCGAGCGGATCAACCGGGCCGGCCCCACGTAGCGTGCGAGGTCCTCGCCGCCGAGAGGCAGCAGGTGCTTCACGGAAACGGCGTTGTAGATATCGGTCAGTCGGTTGATGCGCGGCAGGCCATCGTTGACCCGGCGCAACAACGCTTCGAGGCTATTGCGGGTCCGCTGCGGTTTCGAACCGAAGGCGCGATACGCGTCGCGCCAGGCGCCGATGTTCGGAAGCTCTTCCGGCGCCTGCCCATGCAGCAGTTTCCCCGCAGCGGATTCGGCGGCGGTGAGGAGGGCATCACTGCCGGTGTCACTCGGTCCTGGTATCAGACCCGTAGCGGCAATCAACAACACCCGATAGTCGGGACGCAACTCAAAAACCGCGTCATCGACACCACTTCCCGCCAGAAATGCCTGCACCGTAGCGGATTGCGACATATACCCTTCTCCCCGGTTTGACGTTGCCGGGAGACCACCGTTCTAGGCCTCCGGCTGAAAGCGAATCTCCATCTGCTGAATCTGCGCGAAGACCAGAAGATCCCGTTCCGCCGGCCACCGCTCATAGATGAGCATATCAACCGGGTGCCAAAGTGCGATCCAGCCGATGATCACGAGTCCCTCGACCAGGAAATGGCTGAAAAAGCCGTCACTCCGGGTCGAGGCGTCAACGATTCCAGCGAGAAAGAGACACGCCGCGAGAAACAGCAGTCCAAACCTCAACTCCCGTCGCCCCATCAACCGCACCGCTGACTTTGTCTCGGCGAGATCGTCCATCCGCACCGCGCACATCCCCGCCAGGGCAGGCTTGAACCGCTCGGCAAGATCGACGGTGATCTGATCGGGCGGAAGAACGAGCGTCAGCTCTCCCGCCTTTTTGCCCTCGTAGCGACGCAGTTGACGAAGCGTGCGATCGAGCCCCGAAAGCTCCTCGAAGCGCCCGTTCAGCGGATCGGGTGTCGGCGCGTTAAAGAACTCCTCCACACTCCGCAGGCAAACGGTCACGGAACCGCCGGGAGCTTCACTCGCTCTTGGCACGCTGTTACTCCTGCTCATGACTTGTTCCGGGTGGCCATCGATAGAGCGACTTCGATCCGCTGTTGCCTACGGAACACTCCATCAATTGTGCACCCAGGATTTCGAGGATACGAGGTCCGTCACCGTCCGCGCCGGACCATGAAACTGGTTCTTCTGCTTCATCGAGCCCGAATCATTGGCGGTGCGAGCGGATTGAGTAGAGACGCACGAATTCACGGTCCGTTGCCCTGCAACCAGACCTCGATTCCGATCAACCAACCAGCGAACGGTGCGATAATGCTTCAAGCACAAAGATGAGGGGAATCCGATGGCGAAAACGAAGCGTCCCTACATGGATCGAGTCAATAAGCGTTGGGATCCGGCGATCTGGGCGAGCCGGAAGCCGTTCGGTATCGGCGAACAACATCCCAATAATTTCGCCGAGATCACCCGCGCGATCGGCGAGAACAAGGACCAGCTCGGCTACGCCTGGCGGATCCTCAATCAGGGCGTGTGCGATGGGTGCGCGCTCGGCGTCGGCGGCACGCGTGACTGGACCCTCGATGGTCCCCACCTCTGCAATATCCGCCTCCGTTTGCTCCGGCTGAACACGATGCCCGCGCTCGATCCGGCCCTGCTGGCCGATGTCGATGCGTTGCGGGGACGCTCCAGCGCCGATCTGCGCGCACTCGGACGGCTCCCCTACCCGATGATCCGGGAGGCGGGCGAGGCAGGATTCCGGCGCACTTCGTGGGAATACGCGCTCGATACGATCGCGAACCGGATCAAGGCGAGTGGTCCCGAGCGGGTCGGCTTTTACCTGACCAGCCGTGGCACCACCAACGAGACCTACTACGTCGCCCAAAAAGCGGTGCGGGCGATGGGGATCGCCTCAATCGATAACGCCGCCCGTATCTGCCATGCGCCGAGCGGGGTGGCGCTGAAGCAGGCAATCGGCATCTACGGCACCAGTTGTTCCTACAGCGACTGGATCGGCACCGACCTACTGGTGTTCGTCGGCTCGAACCCGGCCAACAACCAGCCCGTCACCACCAAGTACCTGCACTACGCCAAGAAGGCCGGCACTCGCGTCGTTTCGGTCAACACCTACCGCGAACCGGGCATGGAGCGGTACTGGGTGCCATCGATTCCGGAGAGTGCGCTCTTCGGCACGAAGATCACTGACGAAACCTTCCTGATCAATACCGGCGGCGACATCGCCTTCCTCAACGGGGCGCTCAAGCACATCTTCGAACACCGGATGGTCGACGCCGATTTCATCGCGCAGCACACGACCGGCGTTGAGGAGCTGGAGGCGAACCTCGCCGCGCTCGACTGGGCCGAACTCGAAGCGCACGCTGGCTGCACCGAAGCCGACATGCGCGTCTTCGGCGATCTGGTCGGGCGCGCGAAGACGGCCGTCTTCGTCTGGAGCATGGGCGT
>JADLGF010000092.1 GCA_020849415.1 Thermomicrobiales bacterium | reverse complement strand
GATCGGTCGGTCAACGCCTGATCGAGGGCGAGGAGGTTCTCTAAATGGTTCGTGAGATCGTGCGCAAACGGATCGACGCCATGCGAGGCGACACGCCGATGCCGTTGACGGCAACGCAGGAAGAGCTGATCCGCGAGGAGATCGATCTGCTCAAGCGGCTGATCAGCGCGATCGAGCGCTTCCCGATCACCGCCGAGGATCGCGCCGAAATCGCCGATGCCGCCGACCGCCTGACCTCGCTCTTCCTGCTGGTGATCGTCGGCGAATTCAACGCCGGCAAATCGGCCTTCATCAATGCGCTGATCGGCGCGCCGGTGATGCCAGAGGGCGTTACGCCCACCACCGCCGTGATCAATCTCCTACGCTATGGCGACGTGCCGCGGGAGACAACCCAGCCGGACGGCATCATCGAGCGTTTCTTTCCGGCGCGGTTCCTGGCCGACATCACCGTGGTCGATACGCCCGGCACCAACGCCATCATTCGCGAACACGAGCAACTCACCCGCCGCTTCGTGCCGCGCGCCGATATCGTCCTTTTCGTCACCTCCGCCGATCGCCCCTTCACGGAAAGCGAACGTGCCTTCCTCGAAACGATCCGCGAGTGGGGCAAGAAGGTGGTGCTGATCGTTAACAAGGTTGACCTCATCCGCACTCAGGAGGATGTCGACAAGATCGTCGCCTTCGTGCAGGAGAACATCACCCGCCTGCTCGGCTTCAAGCCCGATATCTTCCCGGTTTCGGCGATGCTGGCGCAGCAGGCCAAGGATTTGGGCCAGCGCAATCCGGAGGAGTCGGCTCGCCTCTGGGAGCAGAGCCGCTTCGGCGCGCTGGAGCAGTTCGTCTTCTCGACCCTAGATGAAGCGGGCCGCATCCGCTTGAAGTTGCTCAGTCCGCTCGGGGTCGGCGAGCAGATCGCCGAGCGTTACCTGAAAGCGACCAACGACCGACTCCATGTGCTCAAGGACGACACCGCCACCATCGAGCGGATCGAACATCAGCTCGACCTCTACCAGGAGGACATGCGCCAGCAGTTCGATTTCCACCGCACCCGGATCGAGAACATCATCGGCAAGATGAACGCCCGGGGCGATGAGTATTTCGACGAAACGATCCGGCTCGGGCGGGTCTTCGACCTGCTCAAGAGCGAGAAGATCAAACTCGATTTCCAGGACAAGGTGGTCGGCGACACCGAGAAGCAGATCGACCAGACGGTCGACGACCTGATCGACTGGATGGTCGAGCAGGATCTGCGTACCTGGCAGGCGATCACCGATCACGTCGATCGCCGCCGCCTCTCGACCTACGAAGACGAGATGATCGGCGAGATCAGCGGCCAGTTCCGCTACGATCGCCGCGCGCTGCTCGAAGCGGTCTCCAAGCGGGCCCAGGAAGAGGTCGACCGGTACGACGTCAAGATGGAAGCACACAAGCTTTCGACTTCGGTCAAGACGGCCGTCGCCCAGGTGGCGGTGACCGAGGCGGGCGCGGTCGGGCTGGGCGCACTGGTGGTCGCGGCGGCGAGCACGGCGGCGGTCGATGTCACCGGCATCATCGCGGCCAGCCTGGTGGCCGGACTCGGACTCTTCATCCTGCCGCGCAAGCGGAAGCAATCACGCCAGGAATTCCGTCGCCGCTCGGATGAACTCGAAACGCGGCTGGTCGATGTCATGAACGAGCAGTTCGATGTCGAGCTCGAGCGCTCCGTCATGCGCATCCGCGATGCGATCGCGCCCTACACCCGTTTCGTCCGGGCTGAACTGGAGAAGCTGGAGAGCATCGAAACGCAGACGACCGAGGTGCTTTCGCACATTCGCACCCTGCGCCACAAGATCGGCGGCGAGGATCGCGTCAGCGCCGGCGTGACGGTGCGCCGCCCGATCGACGCGCCGCTGCCAACCCAGGCCATCTCGCCTCGTTCGTCGGCCACGCCACCCCCGCCGGTGATCGAAATGCCCGCCCCGGCGGAACCGGTCGTGCAGACACCGTCCGAAGTGGTGACGGAACCCGCTTCGGATCCGGAACCAAAGGTCGCGCCCACCCCGGCCAAACCGGAGGCGATTTCCGCCGACGACGTCTAGAGCCGGCAATCGATTCGGGCGATGGTCGCCCTGCGCCTGTGTGGTGGCGACAAAAGCGATCGTCAGCGTTGCGAAACCGTGCGACAGCTTCAGCGGCAAGAACACCGACATCGCCCGGCACGGCACCCTATGGATATCTCATCGCGCTTCCAGCGCGATCCTCACGCGCTATCGCCTTGCCACGCGGGAATCCGAGCGGCCCGGGATTGGCAGCTTCGATTGCCATGCCCTCGCTGGCGGTAATGCCTACCCCCGTCGTTTCTTGCTACGAAACGCCCTTGTCCCTCATGCTGCCGTTACTGGTCCGCATCGACGCTTGCACCAGGCGCAGGCCGGGCTCCCGTCGGGAGCATGGCTACGCACCGCTGATCGGCGATGGGGGAAACAGGGAACTCCGCACCGCGGAGCGCCTGGAGTTGGAAAGGACGATGGTATGAACGCTCTGGATGGGCTCGGACGGTTTCCCGCGTCGGAACGAAGGATGCAGATCGGAGTGTTCATGCCGATCTCCACCAAGTTCGGCGTGCCGGCTGATCCATCCTTCGCATTCATCAAGGAGTTCGCGCTACGGGCCGAAGCGCTCGGACTCGATTCGCTCTGGTTCGGCGATCACTTCATCATTCCGCCGGATGAACATGGCGGTCAAAGCGCCTGGTGGGAGATGTGGAGCATGATCACCGCGCTGGCGGCGGTCACCAACCGCGTGACGCTTGGCGCCTTCGTGAGCTGTTCGCTCTTTCGCAACCCGGGCGTTACCGCCAAGCAGGCCGAAGCACTCGATGAGATCAGCGGCGGCCGCTTCGTACTCGGCCTCGGCGCCGGCTGGAACGAACTCGATTTCTCGATGTTTGGCCTCCCCTTCGACCGGCGCGTCAGCCGCTTCGAAGAGGCGCTCACCATCACCTCGTCGCTGGTCCGCACCGGCTACGCCGATTTCCAGGGAGCGTTCTATCAAGCGAACGCCGCCCTGAATCTGCCCCGGGGACCACGGGCGGCAACGGGCGGATCGCCGATCCTGATCGGCGGGCACGGACCCCGAATGCTCGGTCTGGTCGCCCGGTACGCCGATATCTGGGACAGCGATTTTCTCGCTGGCGCGGAGGCGCTGAAGCCGATGCTCGCCGATGTCGATCGCGCCTGCGAAGCGGCGGATCGCGATCCCGCCACCCTGCTTCGTTCGACGGCGATCCACTGCGCATTCGACGGCGCCTACGAGCCGTGGGGGATTTCGATCCGGGGCGGCGCATCGACCATCGCCCGCGAACTGACGGCATTTCGCGAACTCGGGGTCCGTCAGGTCGTGGTTGCGGTTGACCCCGCCACCCCGCGAACGCTCGAACAAATCGCCGGGGCCATCGAACTCATCGGGTAGCCAATGAGCCGGAGCAAGCCGGCTCATTCACGAATCTACGGGTGCGATAATGTCTGGGTACAGTCAGTCAATCGCACCCGAAGGAGCGGCGCATGGTATCTCCTCCCCCGATCGAATCACTCGGACGCTTCCCCACCTCGAAACGCAAGATGGGCATCGGCGTGATGGTGCCAGTCTCCGAACGCACCGGCCATCCGGGCACCCCCCGCTTCAGTCAAATCGCCGAAATCGTGCAGACGATCGAGGCGATCGGGTTCGATTCTTCCTGGTACGCCGATCACTTCGTCGCGGGCGATCCCACCGTCAAGGAGTACGGCGTCTGGGAAGGCTGGACCACGATGG
>JADLGF010000091.1 GCA_020849415.1 Thermomicrobiales bacterium | reverse complement strand
TGCGCGATCCCGGCGTTGTTCACGAGGATATCGACCCGCCCGAACCGCTCCACAGCCTCGTTGACCATCGCCTCGACAGCCGGTCGATTCGAGACGTCGGTCAGCCCGCCATCGACCTCGCCGCGCAACCGCAGATCGTCGAGGCACGCCATCAGATTTGGCTCGTTGATATCGCTCACCCAGACTCTGGCGCCCTCTTCGAGCAGCCGCAGCGCGATCCCCTTGCCGATTCCGCGGGCGGCGCCGGTGACGATCGCCACCCTCCCATCGAGCCTCATCCCTTCACCGCCCCCACGGTCAACCCACGCACGATCTGTCGTTGCAACACCGCGAAGATGACCAGCACCGGCACCATCGTCAATGTCATGCTGGCGAAGAGCACCACCCACTTGCCGCTGTAGGTCGCCTGTTGGTCGAGGTAGACCAGCCCCAGCGTGACCGTGTACTGGCTGCGATCCTGGATGAAGAGGAGCGCGTAGAAGAACTCGTTCCAGAGCGAGACGAAGTTGAGAATCGCCAGCGAGGCGATCCCCGGCCGCACCAGCGGCAGCATGATCTGCCAAAAGGTGCGGAAGGGTGACGCGCCATCGAGCGCGGCCGCTTCCTCCATCTCATACGGGAGCGCCTTGTAAAAGCCGGTCATGATGTAGGTGTTGAACGAGAAGCCCGACACCGCGTAGAGCACGATCAGGATCACCCGGCTGTCGATATCGAAATCCTGCCGCAGGCTCATGATCCGGGTGTAAAGCGGGATCGCCGTCAGCATGTACGGGATCATGATCCCGAGCAGGAAGAAGTAGAGCAACGGTTGCGAAAGCCGGAATTTGATCCGCGCGATCGGGTACGCCGCCATGCACGACAGGGTTACGCTGATCGTCGTGCCGAGCGTGGTCACCAGGATGCTGTTCTTGAACATGGTGCCGATACCGGCGTTCCAGGCGTCCCGGTAATTGCCCCATTGCCACACCGTGGGCAGGTGCCACGGCGGGTACAGCAGCACATCGGTGTTCGCCTTGAGCGACATCAGGACCACCCACGAGAAGATCGTGAGCGAAAAGAGCGTGTAGAGCCCCAGCAGAATGTAGATCGCGGTGTACTTGGTTGTGCCGGGTTTGATGCGCGATCGCTTCGGCACGTCCAGCCTGGTTGGATCGATGATCATCGCCACCTTCAGCCCCTCCGATCAGTACTCGATGGTTTCGCGGAAGGTCAGGCGGTTGACGAGCAGGCTGAGGATCAGGATGCCGACGAGCATGCTCGTCGCCAGCGCCGAGGCGTAGCCCCAGTTGAAATCAGTGAAGGCCATCTTGTAGACGTAGGTGCCCATCACCTCGGTCGAACTGAGCGGACCACCGACGCCGTAGGGGCCCGTCATGACAAAGATGAAGGTGAAGGCCTGCAGCGCCTGGATGATCCAGAGCACGATCAGGATCCGCAGCACCTCCCACAGCAACGGCAGGGTGATGTAGCGGAAGACCTGCCAGTCGCCCGAACCGTCGGTGCGGGCGGCATCGGGCAGATCGGGCGGAATCTGGTCGATGCCGGCGGAGATCAATAGCACCCAGGTGCCGAGCCCGTGCCAGGCGGAGGCGATGATGATCGCGGTGAGCGCGAACTTCGGATCGCCGAGCCAGGGCCGGGTCAGCGATTCGAGTCCCATGCCTTCGAGCGCCGGATTGATCAACCCCTGCGTCGGGTTGTACATCCACTTCCACATCAATCCGGCCACGCTGGCGGCGATCACCAGCGGCGACAGGATTATGAACTGGAAGAAGCGGTGCCCTTTGATCGATGTTTGCAGCGCCCAGGCGAAAAAGAGCGCGGGAATGAAGACGATCAGCCCGCCGACAGCCAGCAGGTAGGCGGCGTTACGCATCGCCTTGTGGAAGTTGCCGTCGTTCCAGATGATGTGGAAGTTACGGGTGCCCGCCCACTCCCAGGCGTTCCCGAAACCGCGCCAATCGGTGAACCCGTAAAACACCGTGGCGACGAGCGGGAGAAAAACGAAAATCGTGTACAGAATGAACTGCGGAGCCACGAACGGGATGATCAGTCGTCGCCGAGATTGCTGGAACATGCCCCTCCCCGGTCGCGTATCCCAAATTGACGTTCGAACACGACAGCCGGAGCCGGCTCCCCGGGTGAGGAACCGGCTCCCGTGTCAGCGCGGCGATCAGCCGCCGGAGTCCTGGAGCTGGCGGTACTGCGCCAGGCCTTCATCGAGCATGGTGATCATCTCTTCCGGATTCACCTGCCCGAGGAAGAGGGCCTGCACCGGGTTCCACCAGGCGGTGGAAAGGTTCGTGTCCCAGTGGATGGCGTAGTAATAGATGATGGCCGGGCTTTCGGCCGAACGCGCGATCGCCGCGTCGAGGCCCTCGATGCCAGCCGGCGCCGGCACATCCTGCACGGCGGAGATCATCTTCAGGGTGTCGGCCCGGATCGTTGAATTCTCTTTCGAGGTCCAGCGGCGCAGATACTCGACCGCCAGCGGCACGTTGACTTCGTGCGAGCCCGACTTGGCCGGATCGGCGATCGAGAAGATCTGGGCGGTGCCGAAGCCGGCGTCCTGGTCGCCGGCGCCCCCTTCGTAGGCGGGGAAGTCGAAGACACCAAGGCGGAATTCGTTCGGGAGTTCCGCGATCACATCCGCCATTTCCGCCGAGAGCCACGAGCCCATGTG
>JADLGF010000090.1 GCA_020849415.1 Thermomicrobiales bacterium | reverse complement strand
GCAGGATTCCGATCATCACCGGCACCGGAATCGGACCGCCGAAGACGTCGAGAAAATCGGTCCAGACCTTGAGATCATAGATCGGCTGGGTCATCACCCAGTGCGCGCCGGCGTCGAGCTTGGCGTGTAGACGCCGCGCTTCGTCCTCCAGATCGCGCTTGGTCGGATCGACCGCGCAGGCAATACTGAAACTCGCCTGCCGTCCGATCGAGGCTCCCGCCGAATCGACCCCGGAGTTGAGCTGACCCAGCACCCGGATCAAACCAATCGAATCGACATCGAACACGGCACTCGAACCGGGGTAGTTGCCGAGCGCGGGCGGATCGCCGGTCAGGGCCAGGATGTTCCGCACCCCGGCCGCGTGCGCTCCGAGTAATTCCGATTGAAGGCCCATCAGCGAGCGGTCTCGCGTGGTGAAGTGGACAATCGTTTCGATCCCGATCTCGTGTTGGATCAGGTAGCAGAGCGTCAGCGCGCTCATGCGCACGCGCGCCATCGGCGAATCAGCAACGTTGATTGCATCGACCCCGGCTTCCTTCAGCAATCGAGCGCCGTCGAGCGCCTTCTCCGGGTTGAGCCCCTTCGGAGGATCGATCTCAACGCTTACGAGGAACCGGCTGCCCATTTCAGCGCCGAGCTTCGTCGGGCCTTCCTGCGCTGCAATCTCCCGAATCTGGGAAGCCGACCGCCGGCCGGTCGCTTCGTGCCCGTTGGCGGAAACGGTATCGGTCGTTTCGTCGATCGCGGCGCGCATGGCCCGCACGTGATCGGGCGTGGTACCGCAGCAGCCACCGATCAACCGGATGCCGGCGTTCACGGCGTCGCGCGCGAAATTGGCGAAGTAATCCGGTGCGGACGTGTACACCACCCGTCCGCCGGACGTCGTCGGCCAACCGGCATTCGGCATCGCCGCCAGCTGCCAATCGATCGACCGCTCCTTCAATTCGCGCCGCATTGATTTCACAACCGGCAGCAATTTGCTCGGGCCGACACTGCAGTTCGCGCCGAAGACATCGACGCGGTGCGTCGAGAGCCGGTCGATCACATCCCGCACGGTGCTGCCGCCGACCGTCAGGCCGTCTTCGGCGAAGGTCATCATCGCCAACACCGGCAGATCGGTGCTCTGCCGGGCGGCCGTCAGCGCCTCTTCCAATTCATCGATGTTGCCGAATGTCTCGAAGATCAGGCAGTCGACCCCACCTTCGAGCAGCGCCTCGATCTGCTCGCGGAAGGCGTCGCGAATCTCGGCGCGCGTCGCCAGACCGAATGGTTCGAGCGAGCGCATGGTCGAGCCGATGGCGCCGGCGATGATCGTGCTGGTGCCGGCGACCTCGCGCTCCTCACGAGCGAGTTTCGCCGCCCGTTTGTTGATCTGCGTCACCTGATCGGCCAAGCCGATCGATTCCAGCTTGTACCGGTTAGCGCCAAACGTATTGGTTTCGATCAGATCGGCCCCGGCCGCGATGTACTCGCGGTGGATCGCCGAAACGAGTTCCGGATGCGTCAGGTTGAACTGATCGTAATGCTCATCGAAGCTCCCGCTCCGTGCGTAGAGCATGGTGCCCATCGCGCCGTCCGCCAAAACGGGACCGCGAGAAAGACGCTCGATGAGTGGGTGGGCCATGGTGATCCGGTTCCTTCGATAGCAACATTGACCCCGCGGTTTCGTCGCGGGCATCCACGCATCAAAGCATAGCGCCGAACCGCCGGGCCGTGGATCGTTGCGACCACCGGCTCCCGCGTGCCATGCTTTGACGATCCCGGTCAAACCGTGATAGGTTCACGCGATTGCGGCGCGCATACGAGCGTGTACGTTCATCGTGCAATCCGGAACCGCCTCCAGGAGCCACCGAGTATGACCTCCACCGCCGAATCCGACACCCGCCAGACGCCCGCAATGTTGCCCAGCGCGCGTTCGAACGGACCGGTGATGGCGATCGGCGGCGCCGAAGACAAGTTCCGTGATCGCATCATCCTCTCGTCCTTCTTCCAGCTCGCCGGTGGCCGCGACGCCTGCATTGCCATCGTGCCAACTGCCTCATCCATCGAAGCGGCCGGCGAACGGTATAAGGCGATTTTCCTGGAGATGGGCGCCTCCGAGGCCAACGTCCTATTCATCGGCAGCCGCGAAGACGCCAATGGCGAGAGCCACGTTCGGACCATCCAGGAAGCGACCGGCATTTTCATGACCGGCGGCAACCAGATGCGGCTCTCGGCGCTGGTCAGCGGCACGCGATCCGCGCAGGCAATCAAGCAGCGGCACGAGGCGGGGGCGATCGTCGCCGGCACCAGCGCCGGCGCGTCGATCCTCTCGTCACACATGGTGGCGTACGGCGCCAGCGGCGCCACGCCCCGGATGCGCATGGCCCAGATGATCGCCGGGTTCGGCCTGGTGCCGGAGCTGATCATCGATCAGCACTTTCGTCAGCGCGATCGGATCGGTCGCCTGCTCTCGCTCGTCGCCTCGAACCCCGGCCTGATCGGCGTCGGTATCGACGAGGACACCGCCGCGCTGATCGACGGCGAGAACGTGCTGGAAGTCGTGGGGCGGCACAGCATCACCGTGGTCGATGGCCAGGAAATGTACTCTGACATCTTCCAGGTGAAGGGGCATGAGGGCATCACGCTCAGCGGCGCCAAACTTCACGTACTAACGCCCGGCCGCCGCTTCGATCTGAATGCGCGAAAGCTCCTCGACGTCTAGACGAGCGCGCTCTCCGCTGCAGCCTGTGCCCGCTCACCAATCGGAATCGACCAGAGTGTGACCGCACGCCAGCGAGGTTTCGCGCGTTCCGGCGTTTTCGCGGCATAATCAGAATCGTAAATCCGTCAGCAATGCTTCAGGCTCGTCGATGAAGATGCCGCCTGCCGGGGCGAGGATTTCTGGCGCCAGATCGAGTGTCCGGGAGTGAGTTTGATGATCGAAATCAAGAAGACCCAGATTTACCGGGGGCCGAACATCTGGGCCCGTATGCCGGTCATCCTGTTCACGACCGATATCGGGGAACTCGAGGATCGTCCCACCAACAAGATTCCCGGCTTTTATGAGAAGCTGACCGATCTGATTCCGTCCCTGTACAACCACGGTTGTTCACTCGGCCGGCCCGGTGGCTTCCTGCAACGGATGCGCGAGGGCACCTGGATGGGCCACGTCCTCGAACATGTGGCGCTGGAGCTCCAGAACCTCGCCGGCGGCGAGGTGTCGCGCGGCAAAACGCGCGGTATCGGCGAACGAGGGGTCTACAACGTTGTTTTCGCCTATCAGCAGGAGGATGTCGGCCTTGCCGCCGGAAATCTCGCCCTGCGGCTGCTTAACCACGTCATCTATGACTCCGAACCGGATTTCGATTTCGTCACCGAACTCGAGAACAACGTCATCCGGGTGGCGGAACGTCTTGCCTACGGCCCCTCGACCGGCTCAATCGTCTCCGAGGCGGAACGGCGCAACATCCCGGTGATCCGGCTCGATCCGCGCCGATCGCTCGTGCAACTCGGGCACGGCGTGCATCAGCAACGCATCTGGGCGACGGTTACATCGAAAACCTCGAACATCGCGGTCGATATCGCCGGCAATAAGGAAACGACCAATCGTCTCCTGCACGAGGTTGGCATTCCCGTGCCGCGCGCGCAGACGGTTCGCGATCTGGAGGACGCCAAGCGGGCGGCGAAACGGATCGGCTATCCGGTTGTGATCAAGCCGCTCGACGGGAATCACGGTCGCGGCGTTTGCATCAACCTCACGACGGAAGCAGAAATCGAGGAGTTCTTTCCGGTCGCTCACGGCGAATCGCGCAATGGCATCGTGGTCGTCGAGAGCTTCATCACCGGCAAGGACTACCGCATCCTGGTCGTGAACAACGAGGTTGTTTCGGTGGCCGAGCGCGTGCCCGCGCACGTTGTGGGCGACGGCATTCACACCATCGAGCAACTGATCGAGATCACCAATTCCGATCCCCGCCGCGGTGTCGGTCACGAAAAGATCCTCACCCGGATTTCAATCGACGGCCAAACCAACGAAACGCTCGAGCGCGCCGGCTGCAAACTCACCGACATCCCGGATGAGGGTGTCCTGGTTCAACTCAAGCAAACCGGCAACATGAGCACGGGTGGAACCTCGATCGACCGCACGGATGACATCCACCCCGATAATGCCCAGATCGCCCGGCAGGCGGCGATGGTCGTCGGGCTCGATGTCGCCGGAATTGACTTCATCGCTTCCGACATCTCACAGTCTGTCCGCCAGAAGGGCGGCGCGATCGTCGAGGTCAACGCCGGTCCCGGCTTCCGCATGCACACCCACCCGACCGAGGGTCACCCGCGGCACGTCGGGCGAGCGGTGGTCGACATGCTCTTCCCGCCCGGCTCGAACGCGCGGGTGCCGATCGTGGCGGTTACCGGCACGAACGGCAAGACGACAACCACCCGCATGATCTCGCACATCATGAAAACGACCGGAAAAACCGTCGGTATGACCACGACGGACGGCATCTATATCAACGGGACGCAGATTCTGGCCGGCGACATGAGCGGCCCGACCAGCGCCCAGATGGTGCTCAAGAATCCCACGATCGACTTCGCCGTCCTCGAAACGGCGCGCGGTGGCATTCTTCGCTCCGGCCTCGGCTTCGACCGCTGCGACATCGCTGTCGTCACCAATGTTGCCGGCGATCACCTCGGCCTCGGCGGCATCAATACCCTCAGCGATCTCGCCAAGGTCAAGTCGGTCGTTCCCCAATCCGTCTTCCGGGACGGCGTCAGCGTGCTCAACGCGGACGACG
>JADLGF010000089.1 GCA_020849415.1 Thermomicrobiales bacterium | reverse complement strand
CGGCGCGCAACCCCTTCCTGATCACTATTCACACCGCCATTCGCGATATCCAGCGCGATGTCTCCTCCCGCGTGGTGATGATGGCCGGCTCGATCACGATGGCGGCCGATCAGCACCTGCGCATCGCCCACGCCATCGCCGATCAGGACAGCGTTACGGCGGCGGCGGTGATGGACGAGCACCTGGGAGTCACGATCCGGGCGCTCGAAGGGGTATTGGCGTTGCCGCCGGAGGATCGGCGCCACGTCCGCTACCTCGGTTCGCAAACGTAACCACGGAGAACAGCGCCGGGGCGGGGTCGGCAGAGACCGGAACTCGTGAACGGGGGAGCGATTGGCGACGTTTCGATCGGTCACCGTCACCCGGTCCTACGAGCAGGTGGTCGAGCAGTTGCTCGGCCGCATCCGCGCCGGTGATTTCCTGCCCGGTTCGAGGCTCCCCACCGAACGCGAGCTCGGTGAACTCTTCGGCGTTTCCCGAGGGGTGATCCGCGAGGCGATCAAGGTGCTGATCACCCTTGGCGCGGTCGAATCACGTCAGGGTTCCGGCACCTACGTCGCCGCCGATCTGACGCCGATGGTATCGCGCGCGCTCGTGCTCTCGGCCCGCCCGGAGCCGGGCAGCCTGCGCGAATTGCTGGAAATGCGGTTGCCGCTGGAACGCTTCACGGCCCGGCTCGCCGCCGAGCGGCGCACCGCCGCCCAGTTGCGCGCGATCACCAATACCGCCGCCGAGACAATCACCGCCGCGGCCCGGGACGACTGGGATGCATTCGGCCGTTCCGATCACCGCTTCCACGGCGCCCTGTATGCTGCCACCGGCAACACGCTGCTGACTACGGTGATGAACGCCATTCGCGAAATCCAGCAGAACACGGCGGCCATGATCACAGCGAACCCCGGCTCGATGCCGATCGCCGCCGAGCAGCACCGTGCCATCGCCGAGGCAATCGCGGCCGGCGCGGCCGATCGCGCCGAATGTCTCATGGGCGAACACATCGCCTACGCAATGAACGCGCTCATGGAGACCGTTTCGACGGTGCAACCGAAATCGGGCTGAGCGCCGATCGTGCCGAATGGCGACAATGCCGCTCTGCGGCTGTCGATCGCTCGCCGGCCTGACACGGATCTGACCATGAAAGGAAACGCACGTGCGCATCACCGATGTCCGGGTTGAACTCTTCGACGCGGTGGTGCCGCGGGTGTTCCGCTGGCGCGCCGGCCTGCCCGGATCGGGGACGGTCAATGGCAACGCCTGGTTGATCATCGACACCGACGAGGGGATCAGCGGCCGGGCGCTGGCGGCGCGGGGTCCGCTGATCCAGGACCTGGTCGATCGCCGGCTGCGCGAGATGCTGGTCGGGCACGATCCGCTGCTCAAGGAGTTCCTCTGGGAGCAGGCCTGGGAGATCGACCGGATCGAGGAGTTGCCGATCTACGCGCTCGGTTTGGCCGATATCGCGCTCTGGGATATCACCGCCCAGGTGGCGGGCCTGCCGCTCTACAAGGTGATCGGCGGCTATCGGGAGAGCATACCTGCGTACGCCTCGACCGTCACCTTCGAAACCACCGAGGAGTTCCTGCACGTCGCCGATCAGTGTCTGGACTACGGTTTCAAGGCGATCAAGCTCCACGCCTGGGGCGATTACCGCAAGGACGCGAAGCTCTGTCAGGATTTGCGCGCGCACGTCGGTGACGAGATCGACCTGATGTACGACGGCTCCGCCGGTTTTGACCTGATGGAATCGCTCTACGTGGCGAAGGCGCTGGAAGAGGCGAACTACCTCTGGCTCGAGGAACCGATGCGGGAGTTCAGCATCGAGGCGTACCGGCGTTTGGCCGAAGCGGTGCTGATCCCGATTCTTTCCGGTGAAACGTCGGACGGAGCGCATTTCAACATCGCCGATTTCATCGTGCGCGATGCGGCTGATCTGGTGCGGACCAGCACCCATTACAAGGGCGGCATCACCGGCGGCCTGCGGGTGGCGCACCTGGCCGAGGCGTTCCACATGCGGGCAGAAGTGCACGGCGGTGGCCTGCCCAATCTCCACCTCGCCTGCGCCATCCCGAATACCACCTACTACGAGTCGCTCGTCGATGCCGTGGAGATCGTCGTCGAGAAGGGGATCGGCCGCGACGGCTGCATCTCCCCGCCTGACGTCCCGGGCATCGGCTGGGACGCCGCTCCGAATTGACGGCCGATTCGTAAACCGGGCTGCAATCCGGATTGATACCCGTCGGCGGGTTGACGTATGCTCAAGTCGTCGATCGGGTATCTGGTTGGGTGATAAAGATGGCTGCGGAACGAACAATTCCCGTTGATCCTGAATCAACGATCAAGGAACTCTTCGCTCAGGTCGAAGATGAGCCGGTCGTGGTCTCTGTCGGACGCGAGCGATTTCGCATCGTGCGAGAGAAGAAGGACATCTGGGCAAACTACGACCCGGAAAAGGCACGCGCGGCTATCCGGGCTGCAGCCGGCGCGCTGGCCAGTAGCGGTATTGACTTCGATGCCTGGAACGAGGAAATCCGGGAGCAGCGAGGACAATACAGCGCGGGTCGACCGTACGACGAATGAGCTATTTACTCGATTCCAACGTTCTGATTTCTCTTCTGGCGAACGATGAGGAGACGGAGGAGCTACTCGTTCGTTTCGCAGACTCCGGGGTGAGCATCAGCGTGATCTCCTATATGGAGGTGAGCCAGGGCTTTCACCAGAAGCGCCACGCACCTCGCACGGTATTCGAATCGCTCATTGAGAGTTTCGCGCTTTTGCCGGTTGATCAAGCGATAGCGGAACGTTGCGCCCAGATTCGTGCCCATCTGGCGCTCCGGCGACGTCGCGTCCGGCCAAGATCGCTCGATCTCTTGATCGCCGCGACGGCGATTGAGCACGATCTGACGCTGGTGACACGCAACGTTGATGACTACCAGGATGTACCGGGACTGCGCATCCATCGTTAGACTCAGGCTGTGACATAGCGACAGCGTTTGGTGCATACTCACCGGCATGCGCAGGGTGAGCGCCGTGGTCCACAATCCGAGCTTCGTTCGCTGGCGGCGGTTCGTTCGAACCGGCCGCTCTTTGTTGGTCCCTCGCGCCTCCGCCGTGACCCTGCTGCTCATCCT
>JADLGF010000088.1 GCA_020849415.1 Thermomicrobiales bacterium | reverse complement strand
TCACCTCGCGCGCGGTGATCAATTGATCGGCCATCTCCAGCGCGCCCATTTCGAGGAAATCGAGCTCTTCCTGGCCGGGGCCGGTTTCGTGATGCGCGCCGCCGACCTTGATCCCGATCTGGGCGAGGGTGGTGAGGATTTCGTCCCGGACCTGCGCCGGACGATCGTCCGCGGCGTCAAAGTAGCGGCCCGCCGCCGATGCGGAGAGCGGGTTCTGCAACGGCTGGCCGGGTCCGGCCGCCTCCTCACTGAGCAGGTAGTACTCGATCTCCAGCGATACCCGGTAGTCGTAGCCGAGTGACTGCGCTTGCGCGAGGGTATCGGCGAGCACCGAGCGGGGATCGCCGGGAAAGGCGGTGCCATCGAGCCGCCGCACCATGCCGCAGATGCGGGCGCGGCGCGGCACGCCCGCCTCCTCCGGAAAGATGAGGAGCGTGGCGGGATCAGGCACGATCGCGAGGGTCAGCTCCACCTGGCGCTGCCCGGTCAGGGCCGAACCGTCGAAGCGGTAGCCGCGTTGCAGGGTGGTTTCGAGGAGTTCGACCGGGATCGTCAGCGCCTTGGCGCCGCCGGTGATATCGCTGAACTGCAGATCGATCACCTTGGCGCCGGCGGCGCGCATGGCGTCGAGCACCCGGGCGGCGGCGTCATCGATCGGAGGCGCCGTGTCGTCGGCCAT
This sequence comes from Thermomicrobiales bacterium, assembly GCA_020849415.1. GTDB lineage: Bacteria > Chloroflexota > Chloroflexia > Thermomicrobiales > UBA6265 > JADLGF01. The sequence continues at coordinate 6,347 of JADLGF010000088.1, read as the reverse complement.
TCCCTTAATTCCTTGCACGTCAGAAGCGTCGGACGAGGGTGTGCGCCGGCCCGGAATCATCCCGGTGCGCCCGTTGATTGGCTGAGGATAACGCCTGATTGGGCGCGGAGTCCAATTCGAACCGCGATCGGTTTTGACGCCACGGCTTCTGACAACCTGGCACGCTCGGCCCGTGCCCGCCACTCCCACCAACGGCGTCGATATCGTCGAGTCGGGGTCATCATCCCTCCGGATCGTTGGGGCCGCGGAATTGGCGGGACGATTCGCCGGGGCGCACTACGCGGCGAAAACCCGGATAGGTCCGACGAATTGCGGTGGATTCCGCGCACAATTGGCCAGTTTGTCCCGCCGGTTGGTCGCCACGCACAAAGATGGGCGCTCGAACCTTTAGCGATGAATCCGAGGACGCGCGCCAACCCGCCCCCTACACTCGAATCAATGAATCGCCAGGCGAAATGCGTCGATGCGGAGCGGGCCGGCTCCGGGCGCGATTCCCCGATTCAGATCAGAGACGACGCGTTGCTGCTCCCGCACGAGGTCACTTGTGCGGGGTCACCGTCTTAAAGCGCCAGGATTGAGAAGGGCAGCCGATGACCACCAACTTCACTGATTTGACCGATCCGCAGCGGCAGTCACTCGCGCCGATGTACGATCCCGCGTTCGAGCGGGATGCCTGCGGTGTCGGATTGGTGGTCGATATCCAGGGCCGTCCGTCCCGTTCGATCGTGGAGCGGGCGCTGGCCGGGCTGGTCAATCTCACGCACCGCGGCGGCGTTGGCGCCGATGCGCGCACGGGCGATGGCGCCGGCATCCTGACGCAGCTGCCGACCACCCTGTTCGCGGAAGAGCTCGGGCAGGAGCTGATCGCCGGCGAGTACGGCGTCGGCATGCTCTTCGCGCCGAAAGAAGATGGTCCGGCCAGCCTCGCCATCACCTACGCCGGTCTCGCCCTGAACAAGGTCGGTTTCGAGGTGCTCGCGTTTCGCGAGGTGCCGGTCGATCCGTCGGTACTCGGCTACATCGCGGCCGAAACACAGCCGAAGATCGCGCAGGTCTTCGTCAGGAAGCCGGCGGGCGCAACGGCCGATGGATTCGAGCGATCGCTGATGCTGGCGCGTCGGGCGATCGAGCGGGCCTGGATCGAAACGGGCGTCACCGGCGCCGATGTCATCTCGCTCTCCAGCCGCACCATTATCTATAAGGGCTTCTGCCTGCCGGAAGATCTCGCGGCCTTCTACGGCGATCTGCGCGATCCCCGCTTCGAAAGCGCGATCGCCCTTTTCCACCAGCGTTACAGCACCAACACCCTGCCGACCTGGGCGATGGCGCAGCCGTTCCGTTTCCTGGCGCACAACGGCGAGATCAACACGGTGCAGGGCAACCGGCACTGGATGATGGCGCGCGGCGCTGACCTTCAGTACGCCGATGGCGTCGGCGGGCGTGATCTCGAACCGATCGTTTCGCTGACCGGGTCCGATTCGCTCAGCCTCGACAACACGCTCGAACTCCTCTACCACTCGGGCCGCTCGCTGCCGCACGCGCTGATGATGCTCGTGCCGGAACCGTGGGAACAACTCAAGTACATCGATCCGGAGTTGCGCGCCTTCTACGATTTCCACGCTGGCGTGATGGAGCAGTGGGACGGTCCGGCGGCGCTCGCCTTCAGCGACGGCATCCGCGCCGGCGCCACGCTCGACCGGAACGGCCTCCGCCCGCTGCGCTACGCGATCACGGCCGATGGCCTCTTCATCGCCGGTTCGGAAGCGGGCACAGTGGTGATCGATCAGGCGGAGATCATTGAAAAGGGCCGGCTCGGTCCGGGCCAGATGATCGTGGTCGACACCGAGCGGGGCGAGGTGCTGCACAACGCCGAGATCAAGCGCGAAGTCTCCGGCCAGGCGCCGTACGGTGATTGGCTGGCGCGGCATCGCGTCATCCTGCCGGGCAGCCTGGAAGCGCCGGCGGTGACGCCGGTCGAGCAACTCTCGGCCGTACAACGCGCCTTCGGCTACTCGGGTGAGGACGCCCGCCTGATCGTCAATCCGATGGCCGGTGAACTGAAGGAGCCGACCTGGTCGATGGGTGACGACGCGCCGCTGGCCGTCCTCTCCGAAATGCAGCGTCCCCTCTCTGCCTACTTCCGGCAGCGGTTCGCGCAGGTGACCAACCCGCCGATCGACTCGCTGCGCGAGAAGAAGGTGATGGCGCTCGATGCCTACATCGGACCGCGCGCCAACATCCTGGTCGAATCCGAAGCGGCCGCCGAGATCGTGCACCTGCCGAGCATCGTGCTCACCGAACACCATTTCCGGGCGCTGGCCGAAATCGATTCCAACAATCTGCGCGGCACCACGCTCTCGACCCTTTTCCCGGTCAGCGATGGTCCGGGCGGGATGACCGCGCTGCTCGACTGGCTGACCGAGGCCGCGACTCAGGCGGCGCGAGATGGCTACACGGTCATCGCGCTGTCCGATCGCGGGGTCAACGCCGAAATGGCGGCCGCGCCGATGGTGCTGGTCGTGGGCACGCTGCATCAGGCGCTGATCAAGGCCGGGCTCCGGATGCGCACCGACCTGATCGTCGAGACCGGCGAGGTCTGGGACGTTCACCAGCTCGGCTGCCTGATCGGCTACGGCGCGTCGGCGGTTCACCCCTACCTGGCGCTGAACGCGGCCGCGGCGCTCGAAGGCGCGCGCGGGTTCGACGGTCTCACCAAGGCTGACTTGCAGCAGAACTACCTGCAGATGGTCGAGTACGGGTTCCTGAAGGTTTGCTCGAAGATGGGGATCAGCACCGCCGCCGGCTACCGGGGCGCGCAGATCTTCGAAGCGATCGGTGTCGGACCCGAGGTGATCGAGCGCGCCTTCACCGGCACACCGTCGAAGCTCGGCGGTATTGGTTACCAGGAAATCGCCGAGGACCTGCTGGCCCGGCACGCGGAGGCGTTTGCCGCGCCCGATGCCAAGCTGCCCGATCCCGGCTTCCTCCGCTTCCGCAAGGATGGCGAGGCCCATGGCTACAGCCCGGTGGTGGCGAAGGCGATCCAGAAGTTCTCCGAATCGAACGATCAGACTGATTACAAGACCTACTACGACATGGTCAAGGGCCACCCGAAAACGGCGGTGCGCGATCTGATCGCAATCAAGCCGCTGGGTGGGGCGATCTCGATCGATGAGGTTGAGCCGGCCGCCGATATCATCCAGCGCTTCGTGGTGACGGCGATGTCGCTCGGCGCGCTCAGCCCGGAGGCGTTCCGCACCCTCGCTATCGCCATGAACCGGATCGGCGCCCGCAGCAATTCGGGCGAGGGTGGCGAGGACCCGGCCTGGTACGACGAAACCGGCGCGGATATCCCGCACAGCCGGGTGAAGCAGGTCGCCTCGGCCCGCTTCGGCGTCACCGCTCGTTACCTGGCGATGGCGACCGAACTCGAAATCAAGATGGCGCAGGGCTCGAAGCCGGGCGAAGGCGGCCAGCTGCCTGGTCACAAGGTGACCCAGTTCGTGGCGCGGGTGCGTCACGCGGTGCCGGGGCTGCCGCTGATCTCGCCGCCGCCGCACCACGATATCTACAGCATCGAGGATCTCGCCCAATTGATCTACGATCTGCGCCAGGTCAATCCGCGCGCGAAGATCGGGGTGAAGCTGGTGGCCGAGGCGGGGGTCGGCACGATCGCCGCCGGCGTTGCCAAGGCGCGGGCCGATTACATCCTGATCTCGGGTCACTCGGGCGGCACCGGCGCTTCACCGATCGCCTCGATCAAGTTCGCCGGTTCGCCCTGGGAACTCGGCCTGGCCGAGACCCAGCAGACGCTGGTGATGAACGGCCTTCGTTCCCGGGTCAAGCTGCGCACCGATGGCGGCATCAAGACGCCGAAAGATGTCATCGTGGCGACGATGCTCGGCGCCGAGGAGATCGGCTTCGGCACTTCGGTGCTGATCGCCATCGGCTGCGATATGGCGCGGCAGTGCCACCTCAACACCTGCCCGACCGGCATCGCCACCCAGAAAGAAGAGTTGCGCAAGAAGTTCGCCGGTGACCCGGAAATGGTCATCAACTACTTCACGCAACTGGCCGAGGGTATCCGCGAGGAGTTGGCCGCGATCGGCGCCCGCTCGCTCGACGAGCTGGTCGGTCGCACCGATCTGCTCGAGCAGACTGACGATGAGGGTCGCGCCGCGATGCTCGATCTCTCCTCGATGTTCGCCGAACCGGCGCCGGCTGATCAGCGCAAGAAATCGATGGACACGCCGCTCGACACCACCCCGACCCTCGATCAGCGGATGCTGGAGGTGGTCGGGCCGGCGCTCGAGGATGGCCGGGCGGTGTCGCTGCACGAGACGATCGAAACGAAGGATCGCACGGTCGGCGCCCGCATCGCCGGGCAGATCGCGCTCACCCATAACGACGCCAATCCCCTGCCCCACGGCCGCGTGACGCTCCACTTCCGGGGCAGCGCCGGTCAGAGCTTCGGCGCCTTCACCACGCACGGGATGCGCATGGTGCTCGAAGGGGAAGCGAACGACTACGTCGGCAAGGGGATGATGGGCGGCGAGATCGCGGTGCGGCCGCCGCGTGAGGCGAGCTTCACCACCCCGCAGGTGATCGCCGGCAACACCCTGCTCTACGGCGCCACCGGCGGCGAACTCTACCTGGCCGGTCGCGCCGGCGAGCGCTTCGCGGTCCGCAACAGCGGCGCGCAGGCGGTGGTCGAGGGGGTCGGGGATCACGGCTGCGAGTACATGACCGGCGGTCTGGTGGCGGTGCTCGGCACGACCGGCCGCAATTTCGGCGCCGGCATGACCAACGGCTTCGTCTACGTCTGGGACGAGGATGGCCGCTTCAGCCAGCGGATGAACGACGACTCGGTCCTCTCCGAGCGGATCGCCGGCGACGGCGACAGCAGCGAGTTCCGCGCCCTGGTGCAGCGCCACGTCGACATGACCGGCAGCGCTCGGGGTCAGGCGTTGCTCGACGACTGGGATGCCACGGTGGCGACGAGCTGGAAGGTGATCCCGCGCGCGCTGCTGGAGCTCCAGGCCGCTCAGGAAGAAGCCGAAGCGGCCGCCAGCGTCGCGGACTGACGCGACATTTGCCATCACGATCAACACAGAGCGAGGGGCGGGTTCACTACCCGCCCTTCGTCGCGTTACCGCGCGATTGGATTGCCTGCGCATGGAATCAGTACAAATGTTGGTCGCCTTGACTGCCTTGATTCCGCCGGGCGGTTGCTAGGATGGGGTTGCCGATGGGTATTGGAGGCGAATGCCCGGAGGTATGTCTGGCTTGGACGGGCATGGGACCAGGCCGGCGACCGGGCCGGCCAGAAACAAGGAGTGAACCCGTATGCAACGTCGACAATTCCTCATTGGAGCCGGTGCGACCGTCGCGGTCTCGCAGTTCGCGGTGATCGGATCGCTCGCCCAGCAGGCGTCGCCGGTTCCGAGCGGCGCGATGCTGTTCGAACTGCCGGGGGACAACGTTTTCCCGGAAGGCATCGTGTATGACGCCGCGACCAACGTCTTCTTCACCGGCAGCACGCGGGATGGCGCCATCTTCCGGGGTGATCTCACCACCGGCGAAGTCACCATCCTCTCGGCCGCCGATCCGGCTCGCCCCTCCGTGGTCGGTATGGACCTCGATGATGCCGGCCGGCTGATCGTGGCCGGGGGCATGACCAACCAGGTGTCGGTCGTGAACAGCACCAGCGGCATTCCGGTCGCGCAGTTCACTATTCCCTTCACCGAAGCCTTCCTGAATGATGTCGCGGTCGGGCTGGATGGCGCGGCCTATATCACCGATTCGATCAACCCGGTGCTGTACCGGATCGCCCCCGAAAACCTCGAAATCGGAGGTGAACTCGAGCAATTCGTCGATTTCTCCGGCACCGTTTTCGAGTACGTCGAAGGATTCAATGCCAACGGCATCGTGATCACGGACGATGGCAGCAAGGCGATCGTGGTGCAATCCCCGACCGGCAAGCTCTTCACCGTCGATCTGATGAGCGGCGAGGTGGCCGAGATCATGGTCGAGGGCGAGGCCCCGACCGCCGGTGACGGCCTGGCCCTCGACGGCTCGATCCTCTACGTACTGCGGAATGCGAACGCGGAGATCGCCCGCTTCGAACTCGACGCCGCCACGACGATGGCGACGCAGATCGACGCCTTCACCGATGCCAGCTTCCAGTTCCCGACCACGTTGGCGCTGGTCGACAGCAGCCAGGCGCTGGTGGTGAACTCGCAGTTCGACGCCGGGGAAACGCCGGTGCTGCCGTTCAACGTCAGCCTGATCCAGCTGCCGCCGCTGCCGGCGGTCGGTGGCGCCACCCCGGAAGCCACTCCCGACAT
>JADLGF010000087.1 GCA_020849415.1 Thermomicrobiales bacterium | reverse complement strand
GTCGCGCCGCTGCCGACATTGGCGCAGGCGCCATCGCCGACCGGCGGATACCAGGGGAGTTCAGCCAGTTCCGGCCAGCGGGTCGACCAGGGCGAACGCAGACCGGTCATCGCCGCGCGTCGTGTCCCGACCGGCGGGAGCGTCGAACGTTTGACGCCCGCAATCGCGAGCGCCGCATCGCTCCAGTCGCCGGTCGCAACTGACAGGAGACCGGTGCCGGTCGCCATCGCTTCAGCGGTGCGCTGTTCGCCCGGCCAGACGCTGATCAGGTAGTCGGCGGCGGAGGTCCAGATCCGCACCCGGTCGAAAAGCTCCGGCTCCGACTCCCGCAGCCAGCGCAACTTCGCTGGCCAGTAGCTCGAGTGAATCGTGACGCCGGTTTCCTGCCGGTACGCCTCGACATCGACTTCGGCACGGATCGCGGACGCGTGGTGACGGCAGCGCGTATCACCGAGGGTGTAGATCGGCGTGATCGGGATGCCGTCGTTATCGAGCCCGACCAGCGAGTGCCAGAAGCAGGAGATCGCGACCAGTTCGATTGGAAGACCGTTGTCGCGCGCGCGCTCCAGCGTGCCGTCGATAGCCCGGGCGGTCAGGCTCAGCACCATACCGGGATCGAGGGTCACACCGCCATCGGTCGTGGTCGTGACCTCGTACGGAAGCTGCGTTTCGGTGACCTGCAGCTGCCGGCCGAGCCGATCGAACAGCAGCGCGCGCGTGCTAGATGTGCCCATATCGATCGCCAGCACATACGGCCCCTCGTGTCCTTCAGCCCCGCGCCCACTCACCGCCAACTCCTCACGCCACACGCCGTATGCCTCACGCCTCGTCACGTACTATCATCGTCGAACAGACCGCTACGGCGGAGGAGCGTCCATGACCACCACATCGCAACCCGACATCCAGTTCATCCGGGGCGCCTGTCCGCACGATTGTCCCGACACCTGCTCGGTGATCACCGGCGTGCAGAACGGCCGCGCGATTTCGTTCGAAGGCAATCCGGAGCACCCGATCACCCGCGGCTGGCTCTGCGCCAAGGTGCGTCCCTACCTCGATCGTGTCTACCACGAGGAACGCCTGCTCTACCCGCTGCGCCGAACCGGTCCCAAGGGGAGCGGCATGTGGGAGCGGATCAGCTGGGACGATGCCCTCGCCGAGATCAAGGCGAATTGGGAGCGCATCATCGCCGAGGACGGAGCGCAGGCGATCCTGCCCTATTCCTACAGCGGCACGCTCGGCGCGGTTCAGGGCAGCGCGGCCAGTTCGCGCTTCTGGCTGCGGCTCGGCGCGACCGGACTCGAACGCTCGATCTGCGATGCCGCCGCCAGCGTGGGGATCAAGGCGACCTACGGCGGCGGATTCGCGCCCGATCTGCGCGATGTCGTCGACTGCAAGTTCCTGCTCATCTGGGGCACCAACCCGGCCAGCACCTCGCCCCACTCAATGCCCTTCATCCGGGAAGCGCAGAAGAACGGCTGCCATGTGGTCGTGATCGATCCGCGCCGGTCGCTCACCGCTCGCTCGGCCGATGAGTACATCCCGATCAAACCGGCCACGGATGCCGCGCTCGCCCTCGGCATGATCAACCTGCTCTTCGAGGAGGGACTCGCCGACAAAGCCTGGCTGGAGGCGAACACGATCGGCTGGCGCGATCTGCGCGATCGGGCCGCCGAGTATCCACTCGACAAGGCGGCGGAGATCACCGGCATTCCGGCCGAGAAGATCGCCGATCTCACCCGCCGGTTCGCCGCCGCCAATCCCGCCCAACTCAAAACCAACGACGGCATTCAGCGGCACGGCAACAGCGGCCAAACATTCCGGGCGGTGATCGCGCTGCCGGCGGTGGCTGGCAAGATCGGCGTCAAGGCGGGCGGGCTCACCTACAGCGCCAGCGGTTTCTCCGCCTGGGATTCCGACGCCATCACCCACATGAGCGACGCGCCGACGCCGCCCCGTTTCGTGAACATGAACCGCCTCGGCGCGGTGCTGAACGGCGAGGTAGCGGGGCCGCCGATCCGGTCGCTCTTCGTCTTCTCGGCCAATCCGGCTACGTCAACTCCGAACACGGCGCTCATCCTGAAGGGGCTCCTGCGCGACGATCTTTTCACCGTCGTCCACGAGCAGTTTATGACCGACACCGCGCTCTACGCCGACATCGTCCTTCCCGCCACCACCCAACTCGAACAGGAGGACATTCACAAGGCGTCAGGACACCGCTTCATTCATTACAACAACCAGGCGCTTGATCCGCCGGGCGAAACGGTCAGCAACTGGGACCTGATGCGCAAACTGAGCGCGCTGATGGGGTTCGACGAACCCTGGCTGCACCTCGACGCCCGGCAGGCCGCCGAGGAAATCCTGACTCGCAGCCAGCAATCCAACCCGAACCTGCGCGGCATCTGCTTCGACGAGCTCCGCGCGACCGGCGTCGCCGAGATGAAGATCACGCCGGGGATGGATATCCCGTTCGCCGACGGCATCTTCCCGACCCCATCCGGCAAGCTCGAGCTCCGCGCCGACAGCCTGATCGCCGAGGGACTCGATCCGCTCCCGCACTACGCGCCGCCCAAGGAATTCGAGGACCGGCCGGCCAACGACGACCGACTGATCCTGATCAGCGCCGCCTCACACCACTTCGTGTCGAGCAGCATGGCCAATCAGCCGAAACTCGAAGCGAAGGAAGGGTTGCCGCCCCGGCTCGACATCCACCCGGCCGACGCCGCCACCCGCGGCATCAGCGATGACTGCGATGTGATGATCGCCAACCAGCGTGGTTGGGCGGTACTCAAGGCACGTCTCTCCGAGGAAACCCAGCCCGGTGTCGTGGTCGCGCCAAAGGGCCGCTGGGGTCAGCGCTCCCCCGGCGGTCACGGCCTGAACTGGACCACCTCGGACGATCTCGGCGACACCGGCCGCCACGCCACCTTCCACAGCAACCTCGTCACCGTCACGCCGGTCGAGCGGTAGTTCCGGGTTCTTGGTTCCGAGTTCCGCGTAAGAAACCGTTGACCCGGAACTCGGAACCGGGAACCTCGTATACTCCGCCCATGACTGATCCCGTTGTTCAACTGCTGATTGATCTCTACGATCCGTTCGATCCCGACCGGAGTGATCTCGAAGCCTATCTGGCGATGGCCGAGGAGTTCGAGGCGCGCTCCGTGCTCGATTTCGGCTGCGGTACCGGCGTGCTGGCGCTGCTACTCGCCGAGCGGGGCCTCGAGGTCACCGGCATCGATCCGAGTCTCGAGAGCCTGGTCGTGGCGAAACGCGACGCTCCGGCCCGGGTGATCTCAATCTACGGCGCCGAGCGACCCGTGCCGCTTTTGGCTGACAAGGTGACCTGGCTACACGGTTTCGCGCGCGATCTGCCGGAGATGCAGGTCGATCTCGTCGTCTGCACCGGCAACGCCATGCAACAGGCGTTCGTCGATGATGCGGATTGGACCGAGATTCTGGAGGCGATGCACCGGGTGTTGAAACCGGGCGGACGCTTCGTTTTCGAAACCCGCGATCCCGCCAAGCGCGCCTGGGAAGGCTGGACCGCCGACGCGACGCGCTCCACGCTCGAACTGCCCGGCTACGGCCCGATCACCGTCTGGAACGATGTCGAATCAGTCACCGAGGAGCCGCTGTTCGTCACCCACCGCGGCTATCACCACTTCGAGCGCAGCGACATCACGGTCATCTCCGGCCCGGAAACCCTTCGCTTCCGCGGCAAGGCCGAACTCGTCGATCAGCTCACCGCCGCCGGCTTCACCGTCGACGAAATCCGTGACGCCCCCGACCGCCCCGGCCGTGAATGGGTCTTCATCGCCCGACGGCGCTGAGGTTCCGCGTTCCTGGTTCCGGGTTTCGCCATCCCAAGGGGCGGAGCCCCTTCCGTCATCAGGCGTAGGCTTCGAGCCTACGCGCCCCGTCGCTCACGACTCCTCAACAATCTGATCGTCGAACAGATCGATCAGGTACCGATCGAGTTCTTCGTTCCAAACGAAGGTCACCAGCGCGTCTTCACCGTCGAAATCGACGATCGCCGTCACGCGGCCGTCGTTCTGGACGCGGACATCGGTCACATCCGGCTCGGAGAACCGGTCCGGTTCCGGCAGGGGTTCGGGCGTGGCTTCGTTAGCCAACTCCACATCCTCGGGGAAGAGCGCCGGGCGCAACCCCTCATCGCTGAACAGCGCGTAAACCCTGAGCAGGTCACCGGCATTGAAGCAGGCGGCCAACTGGTAGAGCACGACCGTCACCTGAGACGTGGCGACATCGCCCGCCCGGCT
>JADLGF010000086.1 GCA_020849415.1 Thermomicrobiales bacterium | reverse complement strand
GGCTGGCGTTCAAGCCAAACACGGACGACATGCGGGAAGCGCCGAGCCTGGCATTCATGGAAGACGCGTGGAAGGCGGGCGCGATCATTCACGCGCATGATCCTCAGGCGGCGGGAGTCGCGGCCCGCCTCTTTCCCGACGAGGTAGCGAGCGGCCGGCTCGTGTTCTGTGACTCACCCGAGGAAGCGGCCGAAGGCGCAGATGCACTGGTGATCGCCACCGAATGGCGCGCCTTCCGCAGTCTCGATCTCGAGGAGCTGGGCGAGCGGATGCGGCAGCCGATCATCATCGACGGCCGCAACATCTACGATCCGGTCCGGATGCGCAAACTTGGCTTCCTCTACCACGGCATCGGCACCGGCGAATCGTTGAGCAAGCGGAGCACACCGGCCGATTGACCCCGGCCGGGCGTCGTTCGATGCTCGAAGTGTCGTATACACTCAAGGCACTTCCGCCGCTGGTGGATCGGTCGCGTCGCCGGGCAGCTGGCATCGAGCGTTCCGATGGAGTCCCATGGCCCCACCGCTTCTCTCAATCGTCTACGTCACCGGCGACCGGGACCCGCTCCCCGCGCTCGAAACGTCGATCGCGAACAACCGTCGCGATGACATCGAGTGGGTCGTCGTCGACAACCGGGCCGCGCCCGGCGCGCAGCCGGAGGAGGTCGCCGGCTCACCGGTGCGCTGGATTTCGGCCCCGGCCGGTGACGGCAACGCCGCGCTGAACCGGGGCGCGGCCGCCGCGCTCGGCCTGATCGTGCTGCCCCTGCTGGCGGGTGACGAACTCTACACCGGCGCCGTTTCCCGGTTGATCAACGAATGGCGGCAGATTCCGTCCGATCGGAAGGCGCGGTTCAGCGGCATCACCGCGCTCGCCGATACGGGTGGCGGTGTCCGGGAGTTCCGCGCCGAGTGGACCGACCTGGAACCGGCCCAACTTCGCTACCAGCAGGGCTGGGCCGGCGAGCCGCTTTACACCCTTCGCGTCGAACTCCTCCGCGCCAGGCCGCTGCCCCTCCCGGGCGATCCCCTGCCGCCCCTGGCGATGCTCTGGCGGGTCGCAAGTCGCGGCTTCATGACGCGCGCCATCAACGCTGAACTCGCCACCCGCCAACCTCCGGAGCGTCAATCGGCGCGCAATCGCCGCTACGAGGCGCTATCGATCCTCTCGTTCGATATCGCCCACTCCAAAAGCAATCGAAAAGGCTTTCGCGATGCCGCCGCTGATTACCAGATCGCCAGTACGGAACTCAATATCGGCCTGCGCCGGCAATGGCGCGATCTGAAAGAGGACGCCGCCAAGGCGCTCTGGCTCACCACCTGGCTGCCTGGCCGCAAGCGGGAACGGCAGAACGCGCTGAAGCCGGGGCAACCGGCCGTGTCGGGAGCCCCGAACCAGATACAGCGCGGACCGGTGCTCTTCATCGTTTCGTCACTCGATCCGCCGGTGGCGGGTCAACTCGCGGCCACCGCCATCGGTCTGCAACAACGGCAGGCGGAAACCCGCGTCATCTCCCTCGACGCCGGCGCCCTCGAACGCGATCTGCGTGACGCGGGCATCGCACCGGTGCTGCTCGAACCACATCCCGTCTGGGACTTCTTCGGATTGCTTCGGGAGATCAAGGCACACATCGCCCGGGCCAAACCGGCGGTGATCGCCAGCGCCGGCGCCGCGCCGAATCTGGCCGTGCTGCTCCTGAAGCGCTGGCACAAGGCGCGCATCGTCTGGACCCTCGCCCCCGCCGAAGCACCCGGCCTGTCCGACCGCATCGCGGCGTTCATCGAGTGCCGGCTGGCACGCTTTGTCAGCGCCACCATCACCTCGAACCAGGCCGATTTCGATCAGGCGATCGCGACCGGATTCCCGCGAGAGCGCCTGACGATCGTGCCGGCCGGCCTCGATCTCGAACGCTTCCGTCACGATCCCGAAGGTCGCGCCTCGCACCGCGCGGCGTGGCGGGTTTCGGACCGCGCCCCGTTGATCGGCCGCATCGGCCGGATCGTGCCGGCCGCCGACCACACCACCTTCCTGCAGGCGGCGGTGATCGTCGGGCGGACGCGACCGGAAGCGCGATTCGTTTGCATCGGCGGCGGACCGAACGCGCGGGTCGCCGAAATGCAGGCGTTGAGCCGGGCGCTGGGACTCGGCGAGCGCGTGATCTGGACGGGCGCCATCACCACCAGCGCCTCGGTCTACAGCGCACTCGATCTCTGCGTCAGTTCCGCGGCGGAAGCGAACGGCATCCCGGAATCGATCGCGGAAGCGATGGCCTGCGGCACCCCGGTGATCGCCACCGACGCCGGCGAATCGGCCTGGCTGATCGGCGACGATCGGGCAATCGTGCCGGTCGGTGACCCCGAAGCACTGGCGGCGCGCATCCTGGCGTTCCTGGATGACCAGGACGCCGGCCTTTCCGATCCCGCCACCCTCCGCGCCCGCGTTGCCCGCGAGCTGTCGGTCGAACGCCTCCTCGACCGCATGGAGCAGGTGCTCTACGGCTGAGACTTTTCCCAATGGCGAACAAACCCTACGCCGCGTTAGGCCCGTCGGGAAGGCGACCGCCGCCAGCCCTGCAGCCGTTGTGGAAAGGCTCGCGTACAATCCTGTGCAGTTCGATCGCGCAGGTTTTCGGATGAAAGGATCGTTTCGTGGCCAAGTTCGCCGTGGTTTTGACCTACGATGCCGCCGATAGCGAACCGCGCCAGGCGGTTCGGCCGGCGCACCGTGACTACCTCTGGAGTCTCGCCAACGCCGGCAAGCTGCTGCACGCCGGCCCGTTCGCCGACGACTCCGGCGCGCTCCTCGTCTACGAGGCCGAGAGCCTTGACGAGGCGAATGCGATCCTCGCGGACGACCCCTTCTCGAAAGAGGGCATCGTCAAGGGTTCATCGATCAACGAATGGAATCGCGTTCTGCCATAGGAGGACACCGTGGCCAAGTTCGTCGTTTTTACCACCTTCACCAGCCAGGATCTCCGCGCCCGGCACCGTCCCGAGCACCGCGTGCACCTGCGCAAGCTGGTCGATGAGGGCGCGCTCCTGCTGGCCGGTCCGTTCGAGGATGAAACCAGCGGCGGCATGATGATCTTCGAGGCCGAAAGCGCCGAGGCGGTCAGCGCCATGGTCAACGCCGACCCCTTCACCACCGAAGGCGTCTTCGCGAGCATTGAAATCCGCCCATTCACGCAGGTGGTCCCCTGAGGCATAGGGCGTAAGGCATACGGCGTGAGAAACACGAAGAAGGGCGTTGGAGCAGTCGCTCCAGCGCCCTTCGTTCTCCTTATGCCCTACGCCGTATGCCTTACGCCTCGGCGGCCAGGTAATTCAGCAGCGTGCGCACCATCACGCCGACGCCGCCCTTGGGGTTGTAGCCGTTCGCTTTGGTGCTGAAGGCCGATCCGGCGATATCGAGGTGCGCCCAGGGCAGACCCTCGCTGAAGTGCTGCAGGAAGAGCGCCGCGGTGATCGCGCCGCCGCCCCGGCCGCCGGTGTTCTTGATGTCGCCGACATCGCCCTTGATCTGCTGTTCGAGCGACGGCGTCAGCGGCATGCGCCAGGTGAATTCGCCGGCCTGTTCGGAAGCGGCCAGAATCCGGTCCGCGAGGGCGTCGTTGTTGCTGAAGAGCGCGGTCGAGCCATCACCGAGCGCGACCACCGCGGCGCCGGTCAGGGTGGCGAGATCGATCATCTCCTCCACACCCTGCTTCGCCGTGTAAACGAGCGCATCGGCCAGCACCAGCCGGCCCTCGGCGTCAGTGGAAAGCACCTCGATCGTGACGCCGTTGGCGGCGGTCAGAATGTCGCCGGGCCGGAACGCCTCACCCGAGATCATGTTCTCGGCGGCGGCGATCACCCCGTGCACGGTGTGACGGCAGCCGGTCGCCTTGAGCGCGGTCATGGTGGCGAGCACCGCCGCGCCGCCCGACATGTCGTTCTTCATCGTGAGCATGCCTTCGTACGGCTTGATCGAGTAGCCGCCGGTGTCGAAGGTGATGCACTTGCCGACCAGGCCGATCGACCGGCTGTCGCCGGCGTCGTGACCGGGCCGGTAGGTGAGGCGGATCAGCCGCGGCGGAATGGCGCTCCCCTTGCCAACCGCCTGGATCGCGCCCATGCCGGCCGCTTCCATCTCGACCGGCGTCAGTTCCTCGTATTCGAAGCCCTGCTCGTCGGCGATCTGCTGCGCCAGCTCGGCGAAGGTGACCGGATTGATCACGCTGCCCGGTTCGTTGACGAGATCGCGCGCCAGCGCCACCGCCGACGCCACGCTGCGGCCTTCCGTGATCGCCGCGTCAGCTTCCGCCTGGGTGGCGTCGCCAGTGATCGTGATCGATTCGATCGCCTTGGTCGAGGGGGTGCCGGCCGCTCCGACGTACTTCTCGAACCGATAGGTGGCGAGATCGGCCGCCTCGGCGACCTGAACGATGGTGTTGAACTTGCTGTTCGGCAGCGACGCCGCCACGCTCTTCGCGCCGGCGTCCCGGGCGGTCGTGACCGCCGTGCCATATGCGAGGCGAAGACCGTCCTCGGTGATGGCGTCAGCGTCGCCGAGCCCGACCACGATCACGCGCCGCGCCGCCGTCTTGCCGAAGGTCGGGGTGATGAAGGTGCTCGCACCCTTACCGGTGAAGCCGTTGTCGGCCAGGAGGGTGGCGAGTTCGCCATCCAGTTCGGCGTCGATGGCGGCGGCCCCGCCATTCAGCGGATCGCCCGCTTTCCAGCTATGGCTGAAGGTGATCAGGGCGTCGACGGCCAATTCATGGGCCGAGCCAGTGCGATAAACGATCTCCACGGTGGTTGCTCCTCTCGATGCGGGTGTGCATTCACTGCCCGAATTGTGGCATGAAGCGCGTCGCCACGACGCCGAGTATTCTGTGGCGGCGGTGCCGGATCGGCGTCTGGCGGGAGGTTCTGGTGGACTGGTCGATTCTGGTGTTGGCGGCGGTGATCGTGCTCGGCGCGGCGATCATTTCGGGCATCACCGGTTTCGGCTTCGGCCTCGTCTCGGTGCCGCCGCTCCTGATGCTCCTCGATCCGGCCGGCGTACTTACCGTCACCAAGATCCTGACGATCTCCACCTCGTGGATCGTGATCGCCAGCGCCTGGCGAGAGCTTCAGCCGCGTCTCCTGCTCAAACTCCTCCCCTTCTCCTTCCTGGGAGCGGCGCTCGGCCTGCAACTGCTGCGTATCGCCAGCGCCGATGCGATCAAGATCGCCGCCAGCGCGATCGTCGTTTCCTTTGCGCTGCTGCTCCTGCGGGGTCTGCCGGAACGGGAGATTCGCCACCCGGTGCTCGGTCCGATCGCCGGCTTTTTGAGCGGCACGATGTCGACCTCGACCGCCCTCTCCGGACCGCCGATCATCCTCTACTTCACGGTCAGCAAGGTGCCGGTGCAGGCGTTCCGGGCCACCATCGCCAGTTACTTCGTGCTGCTCGATCTGTTCGGGATGCCGGCGCTGATCCGGGGCGATTTCGTCACCCGGCACGACATCGAGATCGCGCTGGTGATGATTCCGTTCGCCTTCGTCGGGCGGTGGTGGGGCAGCCGGCTCTCGCACCGGTTCTCGCGCGAGCAGTTCTATCGGCTCACGCTGATGATCCTGGTGTTGACCGGCGGTCTCGGCATCATCGCCTCCGCCACGGCTTTGCTGTAACCACCACGACCGCGCCGAGGAGGACTACCCCTACGACGTCACAGCTGACCCTGTCACGGCTGCGGCGACGCGTCGGGATCCGGGGTGCCACCGTGGTCGTGGCCGGTACCGACGGGGGCCGGCGGGGCATCCCAATGGCGAGCTCGCGCGAGTTCCCAGGTCAGCAGTTCGCCGCCGTTTTCGGCAATGAAGGCTTGCGCGTCGGCTTCGTTCCGGAAGGCGATGATGCCCCAGCCCATCGGCGTGTTGACGGCTTTGGTCTGCACGTACCAGGCCTCATCCGCCTTCACCCATTTGCTGTCGAGATAATCGTTGACCCAGATCACGCGGGGCTTGGCGTCGGGGAAGCGATCTACGCGGTACTTCAACATCTCACCGATATCATCGAAGAGGATCCACTCCCCCTCCTCCGGCAGCCAGGCGGCGGTGTACCGGGGATCGACGACGAACATGCCCATTTCGGAGATGTCCTCGTTGTACTTGACGGTCGGGGGATCGAGGCTGACCGCTTTGTCTCCACCGCAAGCGGCGATCACCAGGGTCAACATCATGGCAACGGCCAGACCAGGCCAACGGAAGCGGTTCATCAGCGTTGTTCCTTTCGGGACATCGCCAGGTAGGCGATCGCCAGCGGCACGATCGTCCAGAGGGCGAGGATGCCGGTCAGCACCCAGCCGGTGGCGGAGCCGAAGCGGTCGGTCGCGACCAGTCCGGCCGGTCCGAGCAGTTCCAGCGAGTCCTTGAGCAGGTTGATCGAGGCGATCCGGTAGCTCTCGAGCGGGTTCAGGATCGTCACGGTCAGCAGGGTCGAGGGCGAGAGCTTGAACATGATCGCCGTGCCCATCAGGCCGAGATCGCCGATCATCACCAGCGCCAGCCAGGCGACCACCGCCACGCCGAGCGCCGTCGAGGTCCGGTGCGCCACGCTCGAGATCAGGTAACCGACGCTCAGCGACACCACCGCCAGCAACACGGTCAGCCCGGTCAGCTGCAGGAAGATATCCATCCCCTTGCCGCCGCTGAGGTAGCTGATCGTGAGGGTCGCCAGGGCGAAGCCGGTCACGATCGCCGCGCCGATGGCGATCGCCAGGCCGATGAATTTGGCGAGGAAGATCTCGAACAGGCTGACCGGCTGCGCCAGCAGGTAGCTGAGCGTGCCCCGTTCGCGTTCGGAGGTCAGCGCCTGCGCTCCGAGCGTCAGGCCCATCAGCGGAGCGAGAAAGAGAACAAGGTTGATCAACCCGGCCGAGGTGCGACCGAAGCCGCTGACCCCGCTGTAGCCGGCGCTGGAATCGATCAGCAATGCGAGCGCCACGCTCAGTACGACGAATGCGCCCGCGTACGCGATGAACCAGCGGTTGCGCAGCGCGTCGCTGATCTCCCGTTGGGCGAGCGTGATGAGAACCGACCTGCTCATACCTGCTCCTCCAGTTCGAAGTCCGTCACCGGGATCGATGACGCGGCGAGCAGCACCAGCGGTTCCGCCTTGCGCTCTCCGTCGACCGTAATCAGAATCGAATGTCCGTTGCGCGAGGCGTCGAAGCCGTGCGATCCGAGCAGCGTCACCGCCGGTTCGATCGTTTCGGGCGCGAGGCGCACCCGCAAACCGACCCGCTCACCGGGCGTATCCGCCACCTCATCGACCGTGCCGGTCGCGATGCATTTGCCCTGCTCCAGCACGACCACCTTGTCCGCCAGCGCCCGCACCTCATCCCACCGGTGCGAGGTGAAGACGATGGTGCGGCCCTGACGCTGCAGATCGAGCAACCGCTTGATCAGCTCTTCCTGGCTGCGCGCGTCGAGATTCGCCGTGGGCTCATCGAGCAGGAGGATCGGCGGATCGCCGAGCAACGCCAGCGTGAGCGCCAGTTTCTGCTTCATGCCGCCGGAGAGACTCGCCACCGGCTTTTTCACCGTGTCGCCCAGGCCGAATTCCTCGAGGCGATCGAGTCCCTGGCGGACATCGGCGCCCCGGAGCCGGGCGGTGAGCTGAATCATCTCGCCGACGCGCAGGTCGAACACCGGCACGATCTGCGGCACGTAGCCGATTCGCCGGCGCGCGTCCTTGCCGTCACCGGAAACGGAAATCCCATCGACGGTGATCGTCCCCTCGAAGCGCGTCACCCCGAGCAGGCAGCGCAGCAGGGTAGTTTTGCCGGCGCCGTTCGTGCCCCAGAGGGCGAGCGATTCGCCCGCCGCGAGCGAGAACGACACGTCGTCCACGGCGCGCATATCGCCGTAGCGTTTGGTCACTCCAGCCAATTCGATCATGATCGTCCCCCTGACGTCGCAACGGGTGCGCCGGGCGCCCCCTGTTCGGCGTGGGATCGATCGCGTCGCGTTTCGGCGCCCGAGAATCGGCTACCGCGCCACGCCCACGCGATCACCGTAATTACCAGGAGCAACAGGCCGCCCGACCAGAGCCGGGCCGATGTGCGGTCCGGAATGTGCGCCGGCTTGGCGGCGTTGGCCGGAATCACCTGCTCGACCAGCGGGTGTTCATCGACGATTACCGGGTTCTGCCGGAACATCGGTACCGCCCGCGAGCCGAAATCGACCGCCGCCTCGGCGACGCTGAAGCGGAAGAGCCGCAGAATCGGCCAGCTGCTCATCAGTTGTTCGGAAAGGTGCTCGCTCCGGAAGGGAACATCACCGACCCCATCGCCATCGGCGTCGTAACCGGCGTAGTCGCTCCAGAAATTGCCCCGGCCGTTTTCGGACCACTGGTTCTCACCGGTGTTGCCGCCGCCAAGGACGGTCACCTGTTCCTGGTTATCGACAAAGCTGTTCTCGGTGAAGACATTGTTGCGGGTCGAGGGCAACATGCCGATACCGATGTCGTTGTAGGCGAAGAGGTTCTGGCGAAAGTCGTTCGTCACCACCGGGGAAAGGGGCGAGTTATCGATGAACACGCCCACCCGGTTGTCGTAGATGATGTTCCCGATCATCTCGACGCCGTCGATCTCCTTGAGACCGATCCCCTGCCCGGAGGGGCCGCGACTGCCCTGCAGGAGGTTGTCGCGAATGATGAAACCCTTGCCATACATCAAATAGATGCCGACCGAGTTATCGAAGAGCCGGTTCTGCTCCGCGATTCCGTTGTTGCTGTTCATGAAGTGAAAGCCGTAGCGGCCGTCGTACACCGTATTGCCGCGAATCACGACGTCATCTGAATACCAGACCAGCAAATCGCGCGATTGGCGGATGTCGTTGTCGATGATCTGCGTCCGGTGGCTGTACCAGACCTTGATGCCGTCGCCCCGGATGCCCATATCGACATCCATGCCGACGATGGTGTTCCCCTCGATCAGCAGGTCGTGCGCCAGCGCGGCATTGACCCCGAAAAGGGTGTTGTGCAGCTGGTTATCGAGGATGCGCACGCGCTCGCCCTCGATGTAAACCGCGCTGTCTTCCTTGTCGAAATTCTGGCCGCTATTCTGGATCGTGAAACCCTGGAGGGTGACATCAGAGGAGAGAATGCGCACCACGGTGCCGTCGTGGTGCCCTTCGATGACCGGGGAATCGATGCCGATCAGCTGCACCGGCGATTCGATCAGAATCGGGCCATCGTGCTGACCGCCAAGGACCTCGATAGTCGCGCCCTCCGGCGCCGCGGCGAGCGCCGCTTCGATCGAGGTGAATTCGCAGGTCGCGCAGACCTGCAGCGCGCCTGGGGTGGCGCCGTCCGATTGCGCCGCGCCGGCGATCGGGGTCGCCGCCAGGAGCGGGGCGACCATCGCCAGCATCAGGAAGATCAACGCCGGAAGGGAGAGCCGGCCCGCCCGCCGCCCGTTCATTTCGTTTCGTCCCTTCTGCCGCGCCGCAGCAGACCGACCATGCCAATGAGCGCCACGATTGCGCCCGCTAACGCCACGAACCAGCCGGCGCCGAACATGGCCGTGGTGGAGAACTGCCCGACGATACCCTCACCGATGATCGCCGGCGTGAAGGGCTTGATGCTGCTGCTCAGCGCCGCAGTCGGATCGAGGTTGTGACCGGCCCGGTAGAGCCAGAAGTAGAGATCGGCGGCGAAGACGATGGGGAAGAGCACGATCGGCGCCGCCAGCCAGGGAGCCCACCGGCGCTTGAGCACCGCGGCCGCGAGGGCCATGATCACGAAGGCGATGATGGCGTACGTGGCCACCGTGCGTTCCAGCGAGGCGGCGTCAGCGAGCGGCATCATGCCGATGTAGTGATTCAGTCCGTCGACTTCCCGGACATCACCGGTCACCTTGTGGGTGAAGACGGTGATCCTCAGGCCGCCCGGATACTGCGGCGCGTGCAGGGTGAGCGCCCAGTAGGAGAAGGCGGTCGACACCGCCAGCATCACCCCGGAGAGCGCAAGCAAGAGGCGGAACCAGGGAATCGAGATCCCGCGCGCCCGTTTTTCCGACTTCGATTTCGCTTCACGTTCCGTTCCGGCCGCGGTTGAGGGGCCAGTGGCGATCATGGTGTTCATCCTTGTAATCCAGTGGAGCGGGCCGGCGCGAGCCGGGAGGGGAACCCGGTGGATCCCCTCCCGGCCGGTACGCTATTCGGCCGGCTTGACCAGGAAGTACCCGGCCATTTCGATGTGGAGCGCCGAGCAGAACTCGGTGCAGTAGTAGGGGTAGACACCCGGGGTGTCGGCGACAAAGGTGACCGTTTCGGTTTCACCCGGCTCGAGGCTGAGGCTGATGTCCTGCCCGCCGAGCACGAAGCCGTGGGTGGTGTCCTTCGCCATCTCGATGTTGGTGATGTGCCAGACGACCGTATCGCCCTCGTTCACCTCGAGGATGTCCGGAGTGATGCGGCTGCGCCAAACGGTGCCGGTAACGGTAACGGTCGTGCCGTCGCGCTCGACCTTCTCCTGTCCGGCCTGCACGCCGTGCGGGTGGAAATCGCCGGCGATCGCGTCCCAGCCGACCTTGTCCCCGTCCTGCGGGTAGGCGAACCAGGCATCGATCTTGTCGGTGCGAATGATCTGGGCGTAGTGCGGCTCGCCCATGCCCATCGGCATGTCAGTGAGCGGGCGCATCGTCTTGCCCTCGCGGATATCGAGCAGCTGCAGGTTCTGCGGCAGCAACGGCCCGACCGGCGGGAAGCGATCGACCGACCACTTGTTCAGCGCCACCAGGAACTTGCCGTCCGGTTGGGCGGTATCGCCACCGGCGACCGCGATGTGGCCGACGTTGTAGTGCACCGGCACCTTCTCGATCAGCTGCCAGCCATCGGGGTTATCCGCCCCGCCGACCGACCACCGCGCCACCGCGCTATCGAGGAAGAGGCTGGTGTAGGCAAAGCCCTTGTCGTCGAACTGCGTGTGCAGGGGGCCGAGGCCGAGTTCGATCTGCGTTTCGAGGCAGGACTGGAAATCGAGGATCGGCACGCCGTAATCATCGAACTCGGTCGCGCCGGCCGCGATCGCCGCCTGGATCTTCGCGAAGCTGAAGATGGTGACGTGCGGATCGAGCTTGCCCGAGATCACCATGAACTCGCCGTTCGGCGTGATATCGACGCCGTGCGGGCTCTTCGGTTCCGGGACCAGGTACATCAGGCCCTCGGCGACCGCCACGTCCATCCTGATCACGTTGAAGCCGTTCATCTGCTCGGCTTTGCCTTCGGCAACGACTTCCGCGGCGCGCTGGTAGTTGATGACGTGGAGGTAATCCATGTCGCGCTGCGAGGCGCCGATCTCCAGGGGCGGATTGCCGTCCATCACGCCGCCGGTCGCCATTTCAGTGTTGAACGAGTTCCAGAACGCCCAACCGGCGCTGGCGCCCTTGCCGGCATCGGCAAGATCGTGCGCGTACGGCGGGGTTTCGATGCCGAACGATTGTTCCGGCACGATGCGGCCGGCTTCGCGGTCGAACTTCCAGAGCACCACGAGCCCGCGGTACTTCTCCTTGTACTCGCTCAGCGGCGCGTATTCCCAGCCGAGCGGCGTGGGGTACTGATCGGCCTCGAGGATGTACTCGGTGTTCGGCGTCACGAAGGCGCCGCCATGCTCGCTGACGAGCAGCGGGTTCTTGACGATCTGCTTGGTGTTGAAATCCTTGAGATCGATCACCGCCATACGGCCGTGCGTCTTCTCGTTGATGAACGCGAACTGGCCGTCGTAGACGCCATCGGTTTCGCTCAACGCGACGTGGTGGGTATCGCCGTGCGTGATCGACTTGCCGTTGATGTTGCCGCCGGCGAGCACCGCCTTGGTTTCATCACTGAAGCCGTAGCCCTGCCACGGTTCCGGTGTGTAGACGGCGATCGTGCGGTAGACGCGCATCGAGGGCACGCCGATGACGAAGACCTGGCCGGCGTGACCACTGGACGAGAACATGAGGAACTCGTCCATCGTGCCGGCTGGCATGAAGGTTTCGAGCGCCGCCGTCACATCGTCCGGCGTGAGCTGACGCTCCGAGATGATCGCGTTGGCGGCTTCGGACAGATCTCCCTGCGCAGACGCCTGCTGCGAGCGATTCATCAGCAGCGCCCCGCCGACCGGGACCGCCGCCGCCGCGGCCCCGAGGCCGCCGATCAGTTTGCGCCGATTCATTCCTCCCTGTACGGCTTCGTTTCCATCCTTCGACATTTCCGAGTACCTCCTTTGCGGGAAAGCGTGCAGACGGGCCGACAAACTGGGTACGCCCGCGCACGCGCTGGTTCCCACCGCTGCATTCACTATCGGCAGCGGCCCATCAATTAGGCGAAACAGCCTGCGAATCGCCGCAACAAAATCGTTGCAGGCGTGCAGATGGCCCAAAATCTGGGCGAAAGAAGGTAAAGCCAGTCTCATCATCCAGACGCGCCGAGAAGTAACCGGCGTGTCGCTTAGGATCGCGGAGATAGAAGAACTTGAGCCTTCGAAACCGGTG
>JADLGF010000085.1 GCA_020849415.1 Thermomicrobiales bacterium | reverse complement strand
TGTTCGGGACTCGGATCGAGGGGCACATGGCGAACGCGGAGCGGATCAAAACGGCGGTGGTGGGTGCGGGCTTGATCGGCGGGCAGCACGCCCGGGCGTTCGCCGCCAATCCGCGGGCGGAGCTGACCCTGATCTGCGACGCCAACGGTGAGCGCGCCGCTGCCGTCGCCGCCGAATACGGCTGCGCGGCAACGACGAGCCTGACCGATGTCGCCAACGCCGCGGTCGATGTGGTGGCGATCGCCACGCCCGATTTCGCGCACTACGAACCAGCGATGACCCTGCTCGCCGCCGGCAAGCACCTGGTGATCGAAAAACCGCTGACCACGAAGACGGCCGAGGCGGTGAAGATCGTCAATCTCGCCCGTCAGAAGAACCTGCTCGTGACGGTCAATCTTGGCCTGCGCTGGAGTCCGCAATTCAACACGGTCCGGGCCAGTCTCGAAGCGGGCGAGATCGGCGCACCGGTCTTTTCCTACTACCGGAACAGCGATTCGATCTACGTGCCGACGAAGATGCTCGCCTGGGCGAGTCAATCAGGACCGCAGTGGTTTCTCTTCCCGCACACGATGGATCTGCTCCGCTGGCTGATCGGTCAGGAAGCGGTCGAGGTCTACGCCAAGGGTGAGAAACGGGTGCTGGCGAACCGCGGCATCGACGCCTTCGACGCGATCCAGGCGATGGTGCAATTCGATCGGAGCTTCGCCACCTTCGAATCCTCCTGGATCGTGCCGGATGTCTACCCGGCGATGGTCGAATCGCAGCTGACGATCAACGGCGAACAGGGCCGGATCAATGTCGCCGGCGGCAATCAGGCGTTCGAATTGACCTCAGATTCACTCGGACGCCATCTCTACGACCGGCCGTCGAAATGGTCCTTCTACCAGATGCCTGACTGGTGGTGGGGCGCCGGCCGGAACCTGATCGACGTGCTGCTCGATGGCGGCGAGCTTGCGATCACCGCCGAGGATGGCCTGCGGGTGGTGGCGATGATCGAGGCGACGGAACGTTCGATCGCCACCGGCAAGCCGGTGGCGATCGACGCAATGCTCTGATTGTGCGGGCCGATCGCTACTCGTCGAAGCTGGCGTTCGGATCCATCCAGACGAGTTCGATCAGGTGGCCATCCGGATCGTAGAAGCTGCGGTTGTACATGAAGCCCATGTCGATCGGCTCCTTGTTCGGGGTGGCGCCGGTGGCCAGCGCCTTCTCCGTGAGCGAATCGACTTCCTCCCGCGAATCGACCGAAATCGCGAACGTGCCGAAGACTTCGCGTTCGGAATCGCCGAGCGGTTTGGTGACGAACCCCTTGAACTTCTCATCCTGCAGCAACATGATCACGATCGCATCACTGATCACGATCGACGAGGTCGATTCGTCCGAGAACACGTCGTTCTTGGTATAGCCGAGGCCGAGGTAGAAATCGGTCGCGACGCCGATGTCCTTGACCGGGAAATTGACGAAGATCATTGTTGTCACAACGCTGCTCCTTTGCAGTGCGGGCAAACAACCCGGTCCCATCCTAACCGAACGACGAAACGGGATGCTTCTTCGATCTTGCGGAATTTGGTTGGTGCGCTGCCCTGGCACTGAAGTACCAGGCTAGGGACGGAAGGGGCTCCGCCCCTTGGGGCTGGCTGAATCGCCCGTTAAGGGGCGGAGCCCCTTCCGTCTTTAGCCTGTGGTTTTGAACCACAGGGCCTGCGGTTCGCGACATTCCCCTACATGCAGAACGTTTCGATCAGGCGGGTGTAGACCTCGACCGCCTCGGTGAGTTGGGCGATTTCGATCCATTCGCCGTCGGTGTGGGCCTGGGCGATCGAGCCGGGTCCGCAGACCACCGTGTCGTACAGCGGCGCGTACAGGCTGCCCTCCGTGCCGTAGGAAACCGTGCGCGGCGCACGATCGGTGGCGGCGGCAACCGCCCGAACGACCGGCGCATCCGGACTCGTGCTGAACCCCGGCATCGAGCGCGAACTCGTCACTTCCAGCCCGTACGATTCCGCCTTGCCCACGATGTACGCGAGCAGGTCATCGGAGCGATCGCCCGGCATCGGGCGGAAGCCGACGGTACAGACCGTCCGGGCGGCGGTGACATTGCCGGGGGTGCCGAAATCGTTGATGGTGACGTTGAAGCCGGGCGTCGGCGGCACGAATTCCGGCCGGTGGTACGAGGTGTCCCGCTTGATCTCCATCGCCAGTTCGGCCATATCGTTCAGGAAGGGCGCTATCAGGAAGGTCGCCGAAATCCCGGTGTCGTTGCTGGTGTGGGCCGCCACACCGTGCGCGGTCACCTCCACTCCAGCGCCCCCCTTGTGGGCGTAAACCGGATCGAGGCTGGTCGGCTCGGGCACGATCGCCATCGCAAGTTGCGCGCCCTTCAGCAATTCGGAGCGCGCGAGCATCTCCTTCGCGCCCTGATACCCGATCTCCTCATCGGCCGTGACCGCGATGAAGACCGTCTTGTTCAGCGCATCGGCGGCGATCGGCGCGGCCGCCGCGATCGTGGCGGCGAGCGGCCCCTTCATATCGCAGGCGCCCAGCCCGATCAGCCGATCGCCCGCCACCACCGGCGTCCAGGGATCGGTCGACCACCCGGTGCCGGGCACCGTGTCGCTGTGGGAGAAGAAGCCGATTCCGCCGGCTCCTCCTCCCTTGCTGGCGACGAGGGTCGTTTTCTCGACGCCCTTCTTGTCGGTGTAGACGATCCGCTCGGTGGCGAACCCGTGCTCCTGAAAGATCGGTTCCAGAAAATCGGCGATTGGGGCGTTGTTCCGATCGCTGACGCTGTTGATCCGAACCAGGTCTTTCGTCAGTTCGAGAACATCGAGTGCGCTCATCGTGGCGGCTCTCCCTCTGATTACGATGCGTCCGTAAACGGCGCCGTCACCGGTGTATTCCCGTTCGCTTGCGATTGCAGCAGCGCCAGGATGATCGCCAGTGTCTTCCGCGCTTCCTGCGGCGGCGATTGCGACACGGTGGTGCGCCCCTCGATGATACCGATCAGTTCATCGATCGCGGCGGTGCCATCGGTCCAGCGGTAGCGGGGCAGATCGACCCGGCTGCGCGAGATGCCGCCGCTCTC
>JADLGF010000084.1 GCA_020849415.1 Thermomicrobiales bacterium | reverse complement strand
CAAACTCGGAGACGGGCTCGATGCACCAGACGAATCCCGGCCACCTCTCGTCCCTCCCGCACCACCACGATACCGCCTTTTTCATGCGCGGTGGCGCGGCGCGCTTCATGACAACTCGGAGTGACGAAGATTGGTGGGAGGGAACGGTCGGCGTTCCTGTTTTCCAGGTGGGGGTGGCGAGGCGCGGTTCATGTCAGCGCTGAATGACGGGGCTTTTGTCGACGGTGATTGGCAACATCAGCGGCAACCGCTTTGGTCGGTAACTCCTGGGACACCATGTCTGCCGAGCATCCTCTTCCTTTGAAGGCGGAGCCGTGGGTGAATCGACTCGGGACGCTCGCCGGGAAGTCTGGTCAGCCGGGTTCCCGGATGAATCGGGAGGTCCGGGACCTGGCCTGGCGTCCGGAATCGCTCCCTCGCGAATAGAACCGGCGTTCGTGTTGTGGTAAGATGAAAGAGGCAGCGGAAACACGCGGGTTGCTCGCGATGGTTTCCGCTTTTCGCATTCCCCATCTTCTGATTTGAATCGGCGCTGCGCGCCGGCAACTTCGGCCGCGCGGCCCGCCCGCACGGTTGACCGGAGTTCGTCATGGCGGAAATCAAGTGGTTCGGCCACAACTGCTTTCGCATTCGCGCGAAGGAAGCGACCGTGATCACCGACCCCGTCGACAAGGTGACCGGCTATTCGATGTCGAAGCAAACCGCCGACATCGTGCTTGTTTCGCACCCGCACAAGGGCCACAGCAATCTCAACGCCGTCAAGCCGGAGTACCAGCTGGTCGACGGTCCCGGCGAGTACGAGATGCACGGGGTGTTCATCACCGGCGTGCGCACGTATCACGATGCTGAGCGTGGCGCGGAGCGGGGGTACAACACCATCTTCATCTTCGAGCTCGATGGCATGAAGTTCTGCCACCTCGGTGATCTCGGCCACCTCCTCACCAGCGATCAGCTGGAGGAGATCGGCACGCCCGATGTGCTGATGGTGCCGGCCGGCGGCAAGGGGGTCATCACCCCGTCCCAGGCGGCCGAAGTGATCGGTCAGCTGGAGCCGAAGATCATCATTCCCATGCAGTACGCCACCGAGCAGGGCGATCGCGATCTCGGCGATCTTGCCTCCTTCTGCAAGGCGCTGGGTGTGGAAACGCCCGTTGCGGAGGAAAAGCTGACGCTGCGAGATGCCGGCGAAGCGACCCAGGTGATTGCGCTGATTCCGGAGAGTTAGGTCAAGTCGATGAGCGGTCATGGCGATCAGCCAGGTTGGAACGAAACAGCCGGTTCGGCCGGCTGCTTTGCCACCCGGGAGAACCGGCCGCGCGAGTGAATCTGGAATGCGAGGCGACGCGCCGGCGTCGCCTCGTCTCTGTACAGAACTGTTTGTCGTTAGTTGGCGTTCGAAGCTGGATCGATCGTCGGGAGGGTGGCCGCGATGCCGAAGTACATTTTTGTGACGGGCGGAGTCGTTTCGTCCGTCGGTAAAGGAATCACCACGGCCTCGATCGGCCGGTTGATCAAGGCACGGGGCGCGAGCGTTTCGATCATGAAGCTCGATCCCTACCTGAATGTCGATCCCGGCACCATGTCGCCGTATCAGCACGGCGAGGTGTTCGTCACCGATGACGGCGCTGAAACCGACCTCGATCTCGGTCACTACGAGCGCTTCATTGATGAGAATCTTTCGAAGGCCTCGAACGTCACCACCGGTCAGGTCTACTCGCAGGTGATTGCCAAGGAACGCCGCGGTGATTACCTCGGCGGTACGATCCAGGTCATCCCCCACATCACCAACGAGATCAAGAGTCGGGTTTCGCTCGCTTCGCGCCAGCACAATTCCGATATCGTCATCGTCGAGGTCGGCGGCACCGTTGGCGATATCGAGGGTCAGGCCTATCTGGAAGCGATTCGCCAGCTTCGCCGCGAGGTCGGCCGGCAGAACTGCCTCTTCATCCACGTCACCCTGCTCCCGGTGATCGGCAACGGCGAGATGAAGACCAAGCCGACCCAGATGAGCGTGCGCGATCTTCGCTCCGTCGGTATCCAGCCCGATGTGATCGTCTGCCGCTGTGAGAAGCCGGTCCCGGCCGATGTGCGCGAGAAGATCGCGCTGTTCTGCGATGTCGATCCGGACGCGGTGATCGGCATGCCGACCGCCCGCACTATCTACGAAGTGCCGCTGATCCTGGAAGAAGCCGGCCTCGGCGGGTTCATCGCCCGGCGATTCGGCATCGAGGAAGTCCCGAATCTCACCGAGTGGATTTCGCTCGTCGATCGGATCAAGGCGCCCAAACCGACCCTGCGCATCGCGCTCGTCGGCAAGTACGTGGAGCTGCACGACAGCTACATGAGCATCGCCGAATCGCTCGGGCACGCCGGGGTGGCGCACGGCGTCGATGTCGAGATCGAGTGGGTCAATTCCGAAACAGAAACGCCGGAATCGCTGGTCAAGATTCTCAGGGGTGTCTCCGGCATCCTGATCGGCCCGGGATTCGGACCGCGCGGCACTGAGGGCAAGGTCGCGGCGGTGAAGTACGCCCGCGAATCGGGCAAGCCGCTCTTCGGCATCTGCTACGGACTGCACATGACTGTGATCGAAACCGCCCGGCACCTGCTCGGTCTCGAAGCCGCTAACTCGAGCGAGATCGATGGCGAGGCCGCGGACAAGGTGATCGATCTGATGCCGGGTCAGGCGGGCGTCGAAAAGGGCGGCACGATGCGGCTCGGCCTCTGGCCCTGCCAGCTCGTTCCGGGCACGATCGCCGCCGAGGCCTACGGCGAGACGAGCATCTTCGAGCGACATCGCCACCGTTTCGAGGTCAACAACGATTACCGGCAGGCGCTGGAGGAGGTCGGGTTGATCGCCAGCGGCGTATCGCCGGATGGCAAGCTGGTCGAGATCATGGAGTTGCGCGATCACCCCTTCCTGGTCGGCGTGCAGTTCCACCCCGAATTCCGCAGCCGGCCGAATCGGCCACACCCGCTTTTCAAGGCGTTCATCGGCGCGGCGATCGCGGCGCCGCCCGAGGGCGCCCAGCGTGTGCTGCCCTTCGAGGAGGCCGCCGAGGAAACCCAGCCGGTCGGCGCGCACCAGTAACCGTTCGAACCAATCCCGACTCCAGGAGCGGCCGGTGCTTCAGCCGGCCGCGCTGTCGGCGTGGTCTCCATCCTGCCTGGCGTGGAGCGCGTTGACGAGGTGTTGGCGGCTAATCGCGGTGACGCAGCCCGCCGCCAGCAGTTCGATCCGGCGCAGTTGTTCCGGGGACAACGCCGGATGCTCGGAGCGAAACCTCATCAGGATGGCGCCGGCGAGCTTGCCATCGATATTGAACGCCAGGTTCAGGCAGCTGCGGGAGGCGGTGAGATCCCAATATGCGCGCTCGATCTCGCTCGCCTCATTCCAGGAGAGCAGCACTGGCTCGCCGGCTTCGAGCGCCCGCACGACGCCGCTGAAACGATCGATCCGCGTTGAGTAGTACCGCGCCGGCAGATCAGCCCCGTCTTTCGTCCAGACGCTGACCACCGATTCCGGGGTCACCTGCAGCACGACCCCGCCGTAGTGAGACCCGGAGATTTGCGTGGCGCTGTGCCCGGCGCGCCGCAGGATCGAGATCAGGTCGCGTCCCTCGTTGATGGCTTGGGTAATCCCGGCCAGGGCATCGGCGAATTCGACCGTCTGCTCCTGAAGTTCCCGCAGCCGGCTCGCTTCCCGATCGCGACTGCGCCGCAATTCGATGGTGATCGCCGCCTGGGTGGCGAGTTCCTGGCCGAGTTCGATCTGGCTCGGGCTGAGGGTGAACGAAGCGCCGTCGTGATCCCCGATCAGGTATCCGACCAGCGTGTCGTTGACGATCAGCGAGGCGACGTAGGCATCACGCATCCGCACCGGGCGGGGATCGCCCATCCAGCAGGAGATACCGGGGTAAACATCTGGCGGCACCGGGTAGACGTGCTCGGGATCGAAGGGAACCCGAAGCGGCTCGAGCGACTCCTGCCCCGGTTCGAACCAGGGGCCGACCGACGCCAGCAATTCGATGCCGATTCGATCCAGATCGATCACCCAGAGCGCGACCCGATCGAACTCCATCGCCACCGCGAAGCGTTCCACGATCAGCCGGCTGAAGTCTTCGATTGGATCGAACAATGCCGAGGTCTGGATTGCTTCGTAGAGCGAGGAGATCCGGCGCGCCAGTTCAAAACGTTCGCCCGATGCGAGTTCGACAACTCCGGGCGAGACATCCGGCTCCGGGTTGCGTCGCCGGTAACTGCGGGGCGCGCGGGCACGCATCGGTTCCCAGGCTTCGAGATCGGTCCGGGAGATCAGAACGAGCCGGCCGGAGCGGTGAGCCGGCAACTTGTACTTGCGCACCGCCCGGGAGACGGTGTGGTAGGAAACGCCCTTCAACCGGGCGGCTTCCTGCATGGTGAATTGGTCGACTCCGCGCAAATCCGGCGTAAGGCGTGGCTGGGGGGCAGCGGAGGCAGCCTCCTCGTCGGACTGATGTGGCGATGTCATGAGGCTATCCCGTCTCGTTCCGTCCCACGATTGGTCCAGCCAATAGTAGGGCAAATTACTCCGCTATGCTCACTATTCACAGGATCGTTATTCAACCTGCTCTACCGTTACCGGGAGCGTTAGGCTATACGCACGAAAACGGACCCTAATCCGCCGTCCCTCCCCGAAGCCTGGCCTGAACCCCGGCATCTTTCTCCGCCACCATCTCCACCAGACCGGCCTGAAACTGCTCCATGCGTTCGCGAAGCTCCGCGTCGGCGATGGCTAGGATGCGCACCGCCAGCAGACCGGCGTTACGGGCGTTGCCGATGGCGACGGTCGCCACTGGTATCCCGGCCGGCATCTGCACGATCGAAAGCAGCGAATCGAGCCCGTTCAGCGCGGTGATGTTCACCGGTACGCCGACAACGGGCAGGGTGGTGACCGAGGCGAGCATACCGGGCAGGTGCGCCGCGCCGCCGGCGCCGGCAATGATCACTTTCAGTCCCCGATCGGCGGCGGCGCGTCCGTAATCGATCATCGCCTGGGCGGTGCGGTGGGCAGAGACCACCCGCACTTCGCAGGGCACGTCGAATTCGGCGAGGACGTCGATCGCCCCTTGCATCGTCGGCAGATCGGAATCGCTGCCCATCACCACGCCAACCACGGGATTGCTCATCGAACCGTTCGCTCCTCTCCAGTCAGGATCGTGGCCGCTCGCCACGCGCGATCGCGCGTCTCCTCGAGATCGTTGCCGAGGGCGGTAACGTGACCGAGTTTGCGGCCGGGCCGCGCTTCCTTGCCGTAGAAATGGAGGTGGACGCCGGGCACCGCCAGCGCTCCGATGCGACGAGTCACCGGATCGCTGCCATCGCGCGGACCGAGGAGATTGACGGTAACGACGTGTGGCGCGTTGAGCACCGTGTCGCCAAGTGGCCAATCGAGAATCGCCCGCAGGTGCTGCTCGAACTGCGAGGTCACCGACCCCTCGATCGTGTAATGCCCCGAGTTGTGCGGCCGGGTGGCGATCTCGTTGACGATCAACCGGCCATTCGCCTCGAAAAGCTCGATCGCCATCACACCGGTAACGCCGGCGTCATCGGCCACGACCTGCGCGATGCGGTGGGCTTCCTCCGCCAGTTCCGGGCTGACCCGCGCCGGCGCGATGATCTCGTGGCAGATGCCATCGACCTGCACCGTTTCGACCAGCGGGTAGATCGCCTGCTCACCATTCGGCCGGCGCGCGACCAGGATCGCCAGTTCCCGTTCGATCGGCACGAACGCTTCCACTACGAAGACGCAGCCCGGTCCTGATTCGACATCCTCGATAAACGCCAGCGCCGCCGACCGATCGCGCAACACCCAGACCCCGCGGCCGTCGTATCCCCCCTGGGCCGACTTGGCGACCACCGGCCACCCGTGGGCTTCGGCGAACTGGAAGACGCGGTGAGGATCGGCGGTGACCTCGAAGGCCGGCACGTTCAGACCAAGCGCGGCATGCCGCTCCCGTTGCAACCGTTTGTTCTGGGCGAGCGCCATCGTGTTCGAGGAGGGGCGCAGGGCGTGGCCGGCGGCTTCGAGCGCCGCCAGAGTGGCGACCGGCACCAGTTCATGATCGAACGTGACGACGGTGGTGGTTTCGGCGAGGTCGGTCAGGGCGGTTGTATCGTCCGGCGCGCCGATGATCACGTCACTCCAGATCGTTGCGGCGCCGTCGTTCGGTCCGGCTGCGAGGAGGCGGATCGAGACATCGAGCGGAATTGCCGCCTGCAGCGTCATCCGCGCCAGTT
>JADLGF010000083.1 GCA_020849415.1 Thermomicrobiales bacterium | reverse complement strand
GCCACCGCCGGCAACACCAGCAGGTAGCCCCAGAGCGCCTGCTTTCCGGCGAACCCGAGCCACGGTTTCCGGGTTTCGAGTCCCGGCGTCGTTGTCGCCGACATCCATCACCCCGCTGGCGACGAATCGCCGGACGCGAGTTGCGTCCGGCGATTCGAGCCTGAATTACTTGTACTTGTCGTAGATCGCCTGCGCGGCGGCCTGCGCTTCGTCAATCGCGGCCTGGAACTCGTAGCCGTCGATGACCACGCGCTGCACCATGCGCGGAATGATGAAGTTGGCCGAGATCTCGCCGTAGGCCGTGTTGTAGACGTCCGGGTAGCCCGGCGGCGTGCCGTTCACGACCAGGTCCTTGAGCCCGGCCAGGATCGGGTTTTCGCCGAAGGGAGCGAAATCGGCCTGCGCCTGAAGGACGGGGCCGTAGATCGCGACGTTGTAGTACGCCTCCGCGAACTCCGGCTGCGCGAGGTGCTCGATCAGGGCCTTCGCGGCGTCCGGATTGCTGCTGGTGTTCGGGATCACCCGCAGATTCGGGCCGATCGGCGAAACGATCCCCTGCGGGCCGCCCGGCAGCGGCGAGTAGGCGGTCGCCTCATAGAGTTCTGGGTCATCGGCCTTGGCGGCGATCGCCACTGAACCGGTGTTGGCGATGAAGGCGGTGGTGCCGGAGAGATAGGCCTGGTTATCGCCCGCTCCGTCCCAGGTGGTGTTGCCCGGCGGGAAGACGCCCCGGTCCCAGGCGTCCTTCACCCAGGTGAGGTAGGTGTGGGTCGCTTCGGAATCGATGGCGGCGTTCGCCCCATCATCGTCGCCAATACGGCCACCGTAACTCTGCAGCACGCTCATCTGCACGTTACCGTCGCCGACGTTGGAGAGCGCGAGACCGAGCCCGTACACGGTGCCTTCGGTGACCGCTTCCGCCTGGGTGACGATTTCCTCCCAGGTGGCCGGCGCTTCAGTGAAGCCGGCCGCCTCGGCGAGATCCCGCCGGCGCAGGATGAGGTTGCCGCCGGCGCCGAACGGCACGCCGGTGCGACCGCCGGCGATGGCCGTGGTATCGGTGGCATCGGCCACGGAGGGGTACCAGCCGCCGTGCGCGTCGCCGATCGCGGTGTAGACATCATCTACCGGCGCCAGCACGTTCTGCGTGGCGAGGAGGAGGAGCAGATCGAGCCCGAGATCGAACGCATCGGGAAGGGTGCCCGATTCCACGGCCGCGGAAACGCGCTGCACCGTTTCGTTCTGGTTGATCATCACGACTTCGGTGTCAACCCCGTTGGCCTCACCCCAGGCGTTGATGGTATCGACCAGGAGGTTGTTGGCGTCATCCGAGAAGATCAAACCGCCCCAGTAGGTCAGGCTGCCGCTCATTTGCAGGGTGGCGGGCGCCTTCCTGGCGGCCAGCGCCTGTTGAAGCTTGCCGCCGCCAAGCGTGGCCCCGGTCAAGCCGGCCGCCGAGGTTCCGAGCATTCGCCGTCGTGTCCATCGTTGCTGCATCGAAGACGCTCCTTCTGCTCCGGTATCCGGCGACATCTGGCACACGCATGCGTGCCACTCCAGAACCCCGAAAGACGATTTGTTCACGACCGGATACTGTGCTGGCAACCTAGCAAGATGCAGCGATATCTGTCAAGCGGTTTTATGAAATTGGTCCTATCATAGAACCGGGCTGACCAGGCCGGAGTTCGATCTCACGGAGGATTGCGAGCGATGTCGGAACCGAAATTGCGCGTGGCGATCGGCCAATTCAAGGAAATGACCGACGAAAAACTCCGGTTCGCCGCCCAGCTCGGCGTCAAGAGTGTGCAGATGAACACGCCCGCGCTTCCCGGGGAAACCCACTGGGAGGAGAAGGACCTGCGCGCGCTCGTACTCAAATGCCAGGAATACGACCTGGTCTTCGAAGCGATCGAGAACGTGCCGATCTGGTTTTACCAGGACGCGATGCTCGGCGGTCCGAAGCGGGACGAGCAGATCGAGGCCTACCAAACCACCGTCCGCAACATCGGCAAAGCCGGTATTCCCACCCTCGGCTTCCACTGGATGCCGAACTCCGTCTGGCGCACCGAACGGCTGGCGCCGGGGCGGGGCGGGGCCGGATGTACCAAGTTCGATATGGCCGATGTCGGCAAGGCGGACGGCCCGGACGGTATCCGCGGCTTCGTCATCAAAACCGATGAGCGCCTGCAATCGATCGCCGTCGCCGACCAGGAAGACGAGGTAATCATCGACGCGGAGGGGCTCTTCGCCAACTACGCCTATTTCATGAACGCGGTGCTGCCGGTGGCGGAGGAAGCGGGGGTCAAGCTGGCCCTGCATCCGGACGATCCGCCGGTGCCGATGCTCGGTGGAGTCGCTCGCATCTTCCGCGAACCGGCCGGCTTCAAGCGGGCGTACGAATTGAACCCCGATTCACCCTCGTGGGGGCTCGATCTCTGCCTCGGCTGTTGTTCCGAAATGCCGGGCGGCGCGGCGAATGTGAAGGAGATGATCGAGTTCTTCGCCCCGAAGGGGAAGATTCACTACATCCACTTCCGCGATGTCCAGGGCACCGTGCCGAACTTCCAGGAGTGCTTCATCGGCGAGGGGAACTACGATCCGGCCGAGATCATGCTCCTGCTCAAACG
>JADLGF010000082.1 GCA_020849415.1 Thermomicrobiales bacterium | reverse complement strand
TGAGTTCTTCACGACCAACCGTCATAGGTTCGATTCACCCTGTCCCTGTTCGTTCCACACCGGATCGGCTCGGGGTATCTTAGCCCGCCGGCAGCTCATCGCCCTCGCCGTTGATCAAAATCAACTCTAGGCGTTTGTTGCTTTTGCCCTTGGAGCGCGTGCCGATGATCTTGATGCCGCCACATTCGCGTGTATTGGCCACGTGCGTGCCGCCATCGGCCTGGAGATCGAGGCCGACAATCTCGACCGTCCGAATCTCGTCGATCCCTTCCGGCAGGAGGTTGATCTTGGTCCGGATCAGGTCTGGAATCTGG
Organism: Thermomicrobiales bacterium; assembly: GCA_020849415.1. Classification (GTDB taxonomy): domain Bacteria; phylum Chloroflexota; class Chloroflexia; order Thermomicrobiales; family UBA6265; genus JADLGF01. The sequence goes on along the minus strand of JADLGF010000082.1, from coordinate 5,922 downwards.
AACGCTTCTTCGCGCGGCAGGATCTTGACCCGTGTTTCGCGTCCGGCGGCAATCTCCTCGTTCGCCACCCGCTCGATCTGGGAAACGAGTTCCGGCGTGAACTGCTCCATTTCGAAATCCATCCGAGCCTTGTCCGGACCCATGTTGCCGCCGGTGACGAGGGCGCCGTAGTCGCGGAAGATCGTGCCGCAGAGCACGTGCAGGGCGGTGTGGATGCGCATCAACCGGTAGCGGTGCGCCCAATCGATCGAAACGGTCACGGCCTCACCAACGGCTGGCAGCGATCCCTCGCCACCCAATCGGTGCCAGACCACCGCGCCCTGTTTCTTCGCCGATTCGATCGGCCAGCTTTCGCCCGGACCATCGAGCCGTCCGGTGTCGTTCGGCTGACCGCCGCCGGCCGCGTAGACGATCGTCCGATCGAGCGCGACGCTCCGGTTCTCCGCATCGACCGCTACCACCCGCGCCTCGATCGAACGCGCGTAGGCATCGACGTGATAGATGAGGTCGGTCGCCGGAGCATCGGGGGCAGTGTGGGAATCGGTCATCGGGAACTCCAGATGATTGTGCGCAGACGGATACCAAAAGGGGATCATAGGGAAGGAATCGGACGCCCGTCAAACAGATTCGACGAGCTGGCTCTGCTACGCTTGTCGGTCCGGGACGCCGTTCAGCGTCCCGTCGTTGAGCATGCCGAACCGTAATCCGGCCCCGCGATCCACTCGCCGGCCCGATCCACAATCTGCCGCCGCTGATGTCGCCGCCATTTTCGAACGGCGGTTGCTGGCGCGCGGCATCCGGCCGGATGACTTCCTCGATTGGCGCGGCTCGGCCGATCTCCCGCCGATCCCGGCCGTCACCCCGATCCGCTTCGGCCGCGGCGCCACCGACAGCCCAATAGAACCGCTAGCGTCCAAACCGACCGACTCCGAACCTTCGTAGGGCCCGCCCCACAAAAAAATGCGGGCACCTGCCTGATCGGGTGGGGAGTGCATTGTCGATCCGGGTGATGGCGCCGTCGCCTGATCGCGATATCGTTAAGGGTGTTCAGCGTTCAGGGTCCGAACGCTCGGGATACACAAGGGATGTCTATGCACGGTGGTGGTATGCGAGGAATGCGCGGGAGTTCAGGGCCGTTGCCGGAAGGGGCGGATCAGCCGATCGACGCACAGACGTTTCGGCGGGTCGTTCAGTTCTTCAAACCCTACTGGCTGCGGGTGCTGCTCACCATTGTCGCCATTCTCATCACCGCCGGACTCGGGCTGATCAACCCCTACCTGCTCCGGGCGATCATCGATGACGCCATCCCGAACCGCGATCTGAACCTCCTCTACTGGCTGGTCGGGTTGATGATCGGCATTCCGATTTTCTCCAGCCTGATCGGCGTCGGGCAGACCTACCTGAACGTCGTCATCGGTCAGGGGGTGATGCGCGATCTCCGCGACGCCCTTTACCAGCACCTGCAGAAGCAGTCGCTCCGCTTCTTCACCGCTACCCGCACCGGCGAAATCCAGTCACGCATTTCGAACGATGTCGGCGGCGTGCAGCGGGTCGTCACCGAAACCGCCACCAGCGTGGTCAGCAACATTGCCATCGCCGTCACCACGGTCATCGCGATGTGGGTGATCGATTGGCGCCTGACCCTGATCAGCCTGGCGATGATCCCGATCTTCGGTTATCTCACCGCCCGGGTCGGCATGGAACGCCGCAAGATCGCCACCTCCACCCAGCGCACCCAGGCCGACATCACCGCCCTCGCCGAGGAGACCCTCTCCGTTTCCGGCATCCTGCTGACCAAGGCATTCGGCCGGCAGAGCTACCAGAGCCAGCGCTACTCCGAGGAAAGCCAGCGGCTTTCCGGCCTGCAGGTCCGCCAGCACCTGGTTGGCCGCTGGTTCTTCATGATGATTACAACCTTCTTCGCGATCACTCCGGCCGTTGTCTACCTCTTCGCCGGACGCTGGATCATCGACGGCAGTGACGCCGTTTCGATCGGTTCGATCGTTGCCTTCACCACGCTGCAGAGCCGCCTCTTCGGCCCGGTCGGACAGCTGCTGAGCGTACAGGTCGAAATCCAGGGCGCCTTCGCCCTCTTCGATCGAATCTTCGAGTACCTCGACTTGCCGGTCGAAATCGACGATCGTCCAAACGCGATCGCGCTCCGGCCCGATCAGGTCCGGGGCGAGATTCGCTACGACAACGTCGCCTTCCAGTACGACCGCCTGCCCGAAGACTTCGAAGCGCCGAAATCACCCGAGGCGATGGTCGATAAGGTATCAACGCGCAAGCCGTTCGGACTCTCCGACATCAACTTCGAAGCGCGTCCCGGTCAACTGGTGGCCCTGGTTGGGCCGAGCGGGTCCGGCAAGAGCACGATCTCGATGCTCCTGCCTCGCCTCTACGATGTCACCGAAGGCTCGGTTTCGATCGACGGCCACGATGTCCGCGACATCAAGCTCGAATCGCTCGGTCAGGTGATCGGCATGGTGACGCAGGAGACCTACCTCTTCCACGACACCATCCGCCGCAACATCGCCTACGGCAAGCTCGATGCCACCCAGGCCGAGCTCGAGGCGGCCGCGAAGGCGGCGGCGATTCACGATCGGATCATGGAGCTGCCGGACGGTTACGACACGGTGGTCGGGGAGCGCGGCTACAAACTCTCGGGCGGCGAGAAACAGCGCATCGCCATCGCCCGGGTCGTGCTCAAGAATCCGCCGATCCTGATCCTGGACGAAGCGACCTCCGCGCTCGACACCGCCTCGGAACGGTTGATCCAGTCAGCGATCGAAACGCTGATGAGCGGCCGCACCACGATCGCTATCGCTCACCGTTTGAGCACGATCCTCTCGGCCGATCAGATTCTCGTGGTCGAGCGCGGCCGGATCGTCGAGCACGGCACCCACGCCGAACTGCTGTCAGAATCCGGCCTCTACGCCCACCTCTTCAACCAGCAATTCGCCAGCGTTGCACGGTAGTTCCGCGTTCCCTGTTCCGGGTTCCGGGTACTGAGTCATAGTTGAGATCAGTTTTCTCCGAACGCGGAACCCGGAACCCGGAACCTCGTCCTGCTACGTTCGGAAGCCTTCGAGGTCGGCCTTCGACTGATTGATCCTCTGAGTCGAGATCAGGGAAAGCACCACGAAGATCGTGCCGAAGAGGAACGGGAACTTGTAGCCGAGCTGGCTCCAGAGCGCCGCGCCGGCGATCGGCACCACGATTGCGGTGACGTGCGACAGCGACACGCCCATGGCAAGGCTCGGCGCAAGGTCTTCGCGCTTGCAGATCTTGCGCAGGTAGGTCGTCGTCCCCATTGAGAAGAGGAAAAGCCAGTTGTAAAGCAGATAGAAGAAGTAGAGCAGCCAGACGGTGCCCGAAAGCGCGAAGCCGAGGAAGGTCACCCCGTGCAGCACGTAGCCGAATGTGAGCACCCGTTGCTCGCCGAAGCGATCGACGCACTGCCCGACCAGCTTGCCGGTCCGCCAGTTGATCAGCGCCGAGATGATCAGCAGGGTAGTCAGCGTGGTGACCTTGACATTGAACTGCTCGACCAGCACGAAAGGCGCGAAGGCGAAGTAAATCTGCTGACGGCTGCCATCGAGGAACGCCAGCCAGTAGTAGAGCCGGTACTCCTTACGCCAGGTGATCTTCGGCGCCGCTTTCGCCATCGCCTGGTCGCTGGCGGAAACGGGGAAACGGGTGATGAACACGCCGGCGATCACCGCCGCGACACCCGCGGCGATGAAGAAGACGCGGAACGCGGTTTCCTGGCTCTCGCTGAAGTTGGATGATCGCCGCTGCACGATCTCGAGCGTCGCCAGCACCGTCACGAGCGCAATGAGCGTGCCCGAGAACCCGATCGCACTCAGCCGTCCGAGCGTGGTCCCTTCCGCCCCCTTCGCCGCCAGCGACAGCCCCAGCGCCGGCTGCAACTGCATCCAGGAGTGGTAGCCGATGCTCGAAATCAGCGTCGGCAACACCAGCGCCAGGAACGAGCCGCTCATCGAGAAGAGCGCGAAACCGACGCCGGCCACGAAGAGCGAGGCGGCGGTTGCTTTTGACATGCCGAGCCGGAGCATGAAGGCGGAGACGAAGATGAGCAGGAACCCGGGAATCTCGCGAATCGCGATCAGGTAACCATTCTGGCCGCCGTCCATACCGATCACTTCGCGGAAGAAGTTCGGCTGGATCGCCTGCGAGATGTTCATGGCGATCGCCATCGCAAAGGTGGTCAACGCCAGCAGCAGGAAGCCCCGCTTCAACTGCGCGTCGTTGAGCCCGCTCTCCACATCGCTGGTTCGATCGTCATTGGAAGAAGGAGCCGCCGTGGCTGGATTCGATCCGGCCACGGCGGAGGAGGATGTCGTCGATGGCGCCGTCACACGCTATTCCTGGTCGAGGCTCGTACCTCTGCGCGAGGTTTCCGACCACTCCAATGTGGTTCGGGCGCCACACTGTGCCCGCACCGGAGAGCCTACCAGATCGTGTGATGATCGGACGCCCTCGGCTCTATTGCGCGCCGGCGGAAACCATCGCGTTGCTGCCGGAAAGGCGTTCGCCCAGCGTGATCATTCTCGCCCCGATAGCGCGGCGTACCATTGCCGCCACGCCGGGGGTCAGTGAATCGTTGGAAGCCTCTGTGCAAGCCTCGTTCCGCTCCTTCTGAAGATCGTTCGCCAGTTCGTGCGTCAACGCGTGTCCGATGGTCATTGGATGCTCTCCCCGATCCGCGGTGGGCTCCCTTGCCCGTCCGCCGGCTATGTGATCAGTTTGCCGGGATTCGGGTGCGCAAACATCGGTGTTTTGACGCAATTCGAACCGCAATCACCCATAACCGCCCTACGTCATTTGCGCAACCGGCACCTCGACGGACTCCACCGCTCAGCACCGTCAACAAGACGTTGTAGGGCTGCGGACATAAGGTCCGCAGCCCTACAACGCACTTGGGTGGTTGGTTTCGGGGAACCATTTAGGGTAAGCCTAGAAATTCTCCCGATCGTTGCGGACCACCCACGCCGCGAGGGCGGCGCGTGATTCGAGGTCGAGCTTGCCGAGGATGTTCGTCACGTGCGTTTGCGCGGTGCGGGCACTGATGAAGAGCGTATCGGCGATCTCGCGGGTACTCTTTCCGGCCGCCACCAGACGCGCCACCTCGATTTCCCGCGCGGTGAGCGGATCGAGCCCGTCCGGCGCCGGTCTGGCGATCCGGAGCGAGGCGGGCTTCGCCAGGCGCGGCCGGGTCTGCTCATCAACGAGTTCGAGCACGGTCTCGGTCGACAGATCGGCCCCTTGCACCAGCAGGTCTTCGAACGCCTCCGCGCCCAGCGCAGCCGTCAGATCGGCGCGCATCTGGACGTCACAGGTTTCTTCATGCTGATCGTGCGGCGCCACTCGCTTGAGTCGTTCATCCGACCAACCCAGGAGGCGGGCCGCGCGTTCATGGTCACCCTCAAGAGTCGCGAGCCGGGCGACCCCCCAGATGGCGCTGGAGGCGAATTCGAGGCTGCGCATCCGGCGCGGATCGGCGAACCACTCGGCCAGCAGGGCGCGGGCCCGATCGTGGTCACCCTGCTGCAGTGAGACTTCCGCCAGATTGAGATCAGCCGCGGCATCCGGATCGGGATCACCCCAACGAACCCGCTCTTCCCGGCTCAGCTCCAGGTAGTGGCGGGCGGAATCGAAGTCCTGTGCCAGGCGAGCCAGCACACCCAGATTATTGAGCGCTCCCACCCGTTGAAAAGCCGCCGGAGGTTCGATTGCCAGTACCGCCTCCCAGGCCGCGCGCGCTTCCTCAACTTCGTGCCGGAAGTAATGAATCACGCCGAGAGTGCTGAGCGCACCGGCCAGTTCATCGGAACGATCGAGCGTTCGCGCCATTTCCACCGCGCGGCTCGCCCGGGTGAACGCCTCGGCGGTATCTCC
>JADLGF010000081.1 GCA_020849415.1 Thermomicrobiales bacterium | reverse complement strand
GATCGCCAGGCCGCCATGGCCGGTATCCGGGGCTAAGGGTGGAAAGGGACACGCAGGGCGTGAGCGACCAGACCGCGACAACCAACCCGGAGACGGCGATCGAATCGACTCCGGTCGATCCGTGGGCACGCGACCAGTATTTCGCGGCCGATGTGGAAGCGCATCCGGCGGTGCGAGAGCTGCGGGCCGTGATGCCCGAGGCGATCGTAGATGTCGTGCGCTTCAGTGATGAAACGACGATTCACGTCGATCCGGCTCGCCTGCGGGAAGTGGCCGCGTTTTTGCGCGAGCACCCGAAACTGACCTTCAACGTGCTCAGCGATGTGACCGGCGTCGATATGCTGCGCTTGCGCACTTCGCCGCGGTTCGATGTCGCGGTGATGCTCTACTCGCTTCGGAACCGGGTGCGGTTGCGGCTGAAGGCTGGCGTCGATGATGGCCAGCCGGTGCAATCGCTCGTCCCGATCTGGAACGGCGCCAACTGGCTGGAGCGCGAGTGCTACGACATGTTCGGCATCCAGTTCGAAGGCCACCCGAACTTGCGGCGCATTCTGCTGGCGGATGATTGGGACGAAGGCTTCCCCCTGCGCAAGGATTACCCGTTGCGGGGCTGGAAGGAATTTCCGACCTACAACACCGAGCGAACGATCGGGCGTGTGAAGACGCGCTGGAGCGGACGGGGGGTGTAATGATGACGACCTCTGAAACAACGCCGAGTGTGGCCGATTTCCCGGCCGATTACCCATCGACCGGCAGTCTGTCGATCAGTGAAGACCGGACACTCGACGACGGCTCGCACCTGATCACGCTGAACATGGGGCCGCAGCACCCGTCAACGCACGGCGTGTTGCGCGTGATCCTGAAGCTCGACGGCGAAGTGATCGTCGATTGCGATCCGGTCATCGGCTATCTGCACCGGGGCGTCGAGAAGCTCGGCGAATCGCACCGCTACGCGCAGGTCGTGCCCTGGACTGACCGGACCGACTACGTCGCGGCGCCGCTGAACAATCTCGGCTGCGTGATGGCGTTCGAGAAGCTGTGCGATCTGCGCGCGCCGGAACGGGCCGAGTACTGGCGCGTGATCATGGCCGAATTGAGCCGGATCGCCAGCCACCTGGTGTGGCTCGGCACGCACGCCCTCGATATCGGCGCGCTTTCGATGTCGCTCTACTGCTTCCGCGAGCGCGAACTGATCCTCGACATCTTCGAGGCGTTTTGCGGGGCCCGCCTGACGACGAACATGATGGAGATCGGCGGCTTTTCGCGGCCGATACCACCCGCGCTGCCGGGCATGATTCGGGATTTCCTCAAGATCTTCCCGGAGCGGATGAAGGAATACGCCGGCCTGCTGGATGCGAACCCGATCTGGCTCGCCCGCACCAAGGGTGTCGGCGTGATCACGCAGGAAGCGGCCCTGAGCTACTCGCTCACCGGCGCCTGCCTGCGCGGTTCGGGCATCAATTACGACATTCGCAAGGCGATGCCGTACCTGGTCTATGACCGCCTCGATTTCGAGGTGCCCCTCGGCACGTACGGTGATGTGTTCGACCGCTATCTCGTCCGGATGGAAGAGATGCGGCAGACGATCAAGATCATTACCCAGGCACTCGATCACGTCGAGAAGATGGACACCCCGTTGATGGCGTATGAATCGGCCTACGTGATCCCCCCGCACAAGGGGACGATGACGACCGCCGAGGATATGCAGCGCCACTTCGTCTGGGTGATCAAGGGCTTCAGCCCGCCGGTCGGCGAGGCGTACGTCGGGATCGAGCATTCGAAGGGTGAGTTGGGGTACTACGTGGTTTCGGACGGCTCGTCACTGCCGTACCGGTTCCGCGTGCGCTCGCCAGATTTCGTGAACCTCGGCGTTTTGCCGCATCTCGCACAGGGGGCGATGTTGGCGGACGTCGTGGCCCTGATCGGCACCATCGATATCGTGCTGGGATCAGTCGACCGCTAGGGAACGTGGCGGTTAAACCGCTTGCGACGGGACGGGTATGGACGAGCCGATCTGGCTAAAATTCATCGTGGCGTTCGTAATCATGAATGTCCTGCTGGTTGGCATGGCGTACATGACGTACTTCGAACGCAAGGTGCTGGCGGCGTTCCAGGACCGGATGGGCCCGACCCGCACCGGTCCGAAGGGCTTGCTGCAGCCATTGGCTGACGGCGCGAAGCTGCTCGGCAAGGAAGACCTCATCCCCGGCTCGGCCGACAAGTGGGTTTTCTTTTTCGCGCCGCTCGTGGTGTTCGTCACTGCCATCACCTCCGTCGCCGTCATCCCCTTCGGCACTTCCTTCGATGTCGCCGGCCAAACGATCAACATGACGATCGCCGATCTCAATATCGGCGCCCTCTTCGTGCTCGCGATCTCATCGGTCGGCGTCTATGGCATCATCCTGGGCGCATGGGCCTCCTCGAACCGGTACTCACTGCTCGGTGGTTTGCGCGCCGCGGCGCAGGTGGTTTCGTATGAAATCATCCTCGGCCTGTCGCTGGTCGGGATCTTCATCCTGACCGGTTCGCTGAACCTCGGTGACATCGTGGCGGAGCAATCGCGCACGCTCTCGATCGGCCCGTTCGAGATCAGCAACTGGTTCATCCTCTCCCAACCGCTCGCCTTCGTGCTTTTCCTGATCGCGGCGGTGGCGGAAACGAACCGCGCGCCGTTCGACCTTCCCGAAGCGGAAACGGAGCTCGTCTCGGGTTTCCATACCGAGTACTCGGCCTTCCGCTTCTCCTTCTACTTCCTGGGCGAGTACATCGCGATGATCGTGATGTCGCTCTTCGCGTCCACCCTCTTCCTGGGCGGGACCGATGGGCCGGGATCGGACAGCCACGTGCTGCTCGGCATCCTCTGGCTGCTGCTGAAGACGATCCTCTTCCTCTTCTTCTACGTCTGGCTGCGTGCTACGCTGCCCCGGTTCCGGTACGACCAGCTGATGGGTATCGCCTGGAAAGTGCTGCTGCCGCTGGTGCTGCTGAACATTGTCGTGACCGCGGCGGTGCGATTGGCCGTGAACTCATGAAAGCTGGTGTGAACTCGATGATCCGGGATCACGGTCGAACGGGAGCGATTCCATGCCCTGGGATCTGATCATCTTCTACATGCTGGCGGCGGTTTGCATCGCGGCGGCGCTCGGCGTGGTGGTGGCGACCAATCCGGTCCACAGCGCCATCTTCCTGGTGCTCTGTTTCTTCAATGTCGCCGGCGTTTTCGTGATGATGGGCGCCGAGTTCCTGGCGGTGATCCAGGTCATCGTCTACACCGGCGCGATCCTGGTGCTGCTGCTCTTCGTGCTGATGCTGGTGAATCCGGATGACTTGCCGGAATTCCACCAAGGGAAACCGGTGCAACGGGTGGTCGGCGGCTTGCTCGGCCTGATCCTGCTGCTCGAGATCGCAATTGCCATCCTGAACCGCGAGGTGGTCGGCGTGACCGGCACCGCGACGCCGGAAGCGATCGCGGCGGTCGGCGGCAACACCCAGGCGATCGGCCGGCTGCTCTTCTCTGATTACCTGCTCGCGTTCGAGGTTGTTTCGCTCGTTCTCACCGTCGGAGTCATCGGCGCGATCGTGCTGGCGCTGCCTGAGCGGCTGGGTGAGAAGGTGGTGCAACGCAAGGGCACGATTTCGCTCGGACACGCGCGCGGCGTCGATATGGAGGCGCTGGGCGAAGGGACGCCGGAGGGGGAAGCCCCGATTCTTTCCGGCCGGGGCGGCTTCGCGAAGGCGTCCGGCGGTCGCAAGCTGGTGATGACGAACGATCCAGACGAGTACACGGGAGCATAGCGTGGGCGAGCTGGGTGTAGAACATTTTCTTTCATTGAGCGCGGCGCTCTTCATCATCGGGATGATGGGCGTGCTGATCCGCCGGAACATCCTCATCATCTTCATGTGCGTGGAGCTGATGTTGACCGCGGCGAATATCAGCCTGATCGCCTTCGGGTGGCAGATGCATTCGCTCGATGGTCAGGTGTTTGTCCTCTTTACGATCGCGATCGCGGCCGCTGAAGCGGCGGTTGGTTTGGCGATCATCCTGGCGTTGAGCCGCCGGGTGCACACGGTCGATGTGGCCGAGATTCACGAGCTGCGCGATTAGCGTGGCCATGGGATTGGCAGGGTAGAAGCGTTCATGGCGGACTATCTGATACTGATTCCACTGTTGCCCCTGGTGGCGGCGATCATCAATCTCCTGCTCGGGAGAACGGTGACGCGCGGCAAGGCGCATCTGGTGTCGGTTCCGGCCGTGGCAGGTTCCTGGTTTGTTTCGCTGCTCGTGCTGCGGGACATCTGGAACACCGAACACGCCATCGAGCAGAAGCTCTTCACCTGGATTCCATCCGGGTCGTTCAACGTGCCCGTCAATCTCTACGCCGATCAGTTGACGGCGGTGATGCTGATGGTGGTCACCTCTGTTGGCCTGCTCGTGCACATTTACTCGATCGGCTACATGCACGGCGACGGCGCGTATTACCGCTTCTTCGCCTACCTGCCGCTCTTCGTCTTCTCGATGTTGATGCTGGTGCTGGCCGACAACTACATGATCGTCTTCTTCTTCTGGGAAGCGGTCGGCCTCTGCTCTTTCCTGCTGATCGGCTACTACTACAAGCGCCGCTCGGCGGGTAACGCCGCCAAGAAAGCCTTCATTGTCAACCGCGTCGGCGACCTTGGCTTCGGCCTCGGCGTGATCATGATCTTCTGGACCTTCGGCACCGTGAACTTTTGGGGGCCGGAGGGGGTCTTCGCCCGGGTCGGTGATTTCGGGCAGACGACGATCACCGTAATCGCCCTGCTGCTCTTCACCGGCGCGATCGGCAAGAGCGCCCAGTTCCCACTTCACGTCTGGTTGCCGGACGCGATGGAAGGCCCGACCCCGGTGTCGGCCCTCATCCACGCCGCGACAATGGTGACGGCCGGTATCTACCTGGTCGCTCGCTCCAACGCGCTCTTCCAGGCGTCGACGACGGCGATGCTGGTGGTGACCTGCATCGGCCTCTTCACGGCGGTGATGGGCGCCTCGATCGCGATCACCCAGAACGACATCAAGCGCATCGTTGCCTACTCGACCGTTTCGCAGCTCGGTTTCATGGCCTTCGCGCTCGGAACCGGCGCCTGGATGGCGGCGATCTTCCACCTGATGACGCACGCCTTCTTCAAGGGCCTCCTCTTCCTCGGTTGTGGATCGGTGATCCACGGCATGCACGAGGAGCAGGACATCCAGAAGATGGGCAACCTGCGCAAGTACATGCCGGTCACCTTCCTGACCTTCCTGATCGGTTCGCTGGCGAACGCCGGTATCTTCCCGCTGGCCGGCTTCTGGTCGAAGGACGAAATCATCGTCGGCGCCTGGATCAGCACCGTCTTCCCGAACTTCGGCAAGGTGGTGACGGTGCTCGCCTTCGCGGCCGCCTTCATGACCGCCTTCTACATGTTCCGGTTGGTGTTCAAGGTCTTCTTCGGGAAGGAGAACTTCGACACCGAGCACGTGCATCCGCATGAATCGCCGAAGACGATGACCGGACCGCTGGTGATCCTGGCGGTGGCGACGATCCTGATCGGGTTCGTCGGCTTCCCGCCCGAGGATGGCAAGTTCCACCACTTCATCGGCACGGTTTTCGAGTCGCACGCGGGTGAAGCCACCCACGCGATGGCGTCGGTTGCTGTCCACAACGATGGCGGCGCGCTGGCGGTGATGGCCGAAGAGGGCGAGCACGGCGGACACCATGTGTCGCTGGCGATGACGATCACCTTCGGCGTGATCTCGTCAGTCGTGGCGATCGGCGGCATCTTCCTCGCCTACCTCTACTACATCCGCCGTTCCTTGAGCGCCGAAGCGACCGCCGCGCGGTTCAACGGGCTCTACAACTTCCTGTACAACCGCTGGGGCTTCGACACGCTCTACCAGGAGCGGATCGTGGCGCCGCTGATGCGGCTGGCCTACTTCCTCTGGCAGGTGATCGATGTCAAGGTCATCGATGGCACCGTGAACGGCATCGCCAAGGGAACGCTGAGCGCTTCTCAGACGTTGCGCAAGGTGCAGACCGGCGTCGTTTCGAATTACGCACTGGCGATCGCGCTCGGCATGGTCGTGATCATCGGCATTTACCTCGTCGGGTTCAGCAGCCTCGACGTGCCGTTCTTGCGGTAGGCGAGGGGAGTAGAGGGTGGACAGCTTTCCGATTCTCAGCCTGACCGCGTACGCACCGTTGATCGGCGCTCTGCTGATCTTCTTCGTGCCGGCGTTCCAGGGCGAAAAGGCGAAAGCGGTGGCGCTGTTGGCGTCGCTGGTTTCGCTGGCGCTCTCGGTGCTCCTGCTGGTCGATTTCGAGAAGAACGCAGAATTCCAGTATGTCGAACACGTTGAATGGCTCAGCGGCGTCGGGGCCTCGTACCACCTCGGTATCGACGGCATGGCGTTGCTGCTGATTGCGCTGACGACGGTGATTTCGACGATCGCCATTGTCTGGTCGTGGGATACGGTGCAGAGCCGGCCGCGTGAGTACTTCATCGCGCTGCTCGTGCTCGAAACCGGTATGCTCGGCGTTTTCATGGCGCTCGATCTCTTCGTTTTCTACATCTTCTGGGAAGTGATGCTGATCCCGATGGCGCTGCTCATCGGCGTCTGGGGTTCGGCCAACCGCGTCTACGCGGCAATCAAGTTCTTCCTCTACACGCTGGCCGGTTCGCTCCTGATGCTCGTCGGCATCGTCGCCACCTATCAGGATTACTACCAGCAGACCGGCGTCCGCACCCTGAACGTGCTGGAACTGCAGCAGGGGGTGTACGGATCGACCTTTCAGATTGTCGTCTTCGGAGCGTTCTTCGTCGCCTTCGCGGTGAAGGTGCCGATGTTCCCATTCCACACCTGGTTGCCGGACGCGCACGTCGAAGCGCCGACCGCCGCCTCGGTGATCCTGGCCGCGGTCATGCTCAAGATGGGCGGCTACGGCCTGCTCCGGTTCAATCTGCCGCTCTTCCCGGATGGATCGGAGAAATGGGCGCCCTACATCGTGGTGCTCTCGATCATCGCTATTCTCTACGGCGCGTTCGTAGCGCTGGTTCAGCCCGATATGAAGAAGCTGGTGGCCTACTCATCAGTCAGCCACATGGGCTTCGTCACGCTCGGCATCTTCGTGAATATCGCGGCGCACAGCGTCGATAACCTGCACGGTTTCAACGGCGCCATGGCAGTGATGCTGGCGCACGGTTTCAACACCGCCGCGCTCTTCCTGATCATCGGCGTCATCTACGAGCGGGCGCACACGCGCCAGATCGCCGCGTTCGGCGGGTTGGCGCGCTCGATGCCGATCTACGCCGCCTTCTTCGCCTACTTCATGTTCGCCAGTATCGGCTTGCCGGGTCTCTCCGGGTTCATCGGGGAATTCCTCGTGACCCTCGGCACCTGGGAGTACAACAAGCTGGCGGCGATCATTACCTTCTCGATCGTGATCTTCTCCGCCTGGTACATGATGTGGATGTTCCAGCGCGTGGTGCTTGGCCGGGCCAAGGGCGAAATGCCCGATCCGCACGACGGCGCCCTCGATGCCGAAGAGAAGGCGATGCTGGCCGCGCACGGCGATGGTCACGGGCATGGTCATGGCCACGGGCACGCGATGCCGGCTGTTTCGGGTGGATCGCACGATCATGACGATCACCACGGCGCCGATGGCGTTGTGGAGTACCCGGACATGACGAAGAAAGAGCTCTGGACGCTGATCCCGCTGGCGGTGTTGACGCTGGCCGTCGGTGTCTATCCCAAGATGGTCTTCGATTACGTGGCGCCGACCTTCGAGCGCATTCTGGCGCCCTTCCTGGGCTAACGGAGGCACGACGCCGTGAATCTCGACCTTTCACTGGATCTCATCAGCCCGGTCTGGAGATTGACGACTCCGCAGTTGATCGTCTTCTTCCTGGCGCTCGTCTTGCTGATGCTCGACGCGTTCCTGCCCAAGGCGAAGCACTTTACGGTGCTGACCGCCGTTTCGATCGGTGGTTACGCGGCGGCGATCGTGGCGCTTTACTGGCAGCATGACAAGAACGAATCGACCTTCAACGGCCTCTTCCGGGCCGATGGGTTGACCGTCTTCCTGTCCCTGATCCTGCTCTGCGCGGCGATTCTCTCGGTGATGACCTCGGCCAGCTACGTCGATCGACTCGAAGGACGGATGCCGCTCGGCGAGTTCTACGTGCTGCTCGCCTTCTCGATCCTCGGCGCGCTGCTGGTCGCTTCGGCCGGCAACCTGATCATGATCTTCGTCGGGATCGAGCTTTCGGCGCTGGCCACCTACGTACTGGCCGCGTTCGCCAAACGGCGCGCGACGGCGCTCGAAGGCGCGATGAAGTACTTCCTGCTCGGCATGTTCGCGAGCGCGCTGCTCGTCTACGGCATGACCTGGGTATACGGCATCACCGGTTCGACCGATCTCGATCAGATCGCGGCCCACCTTCAAGGGGTGGTGACCGGCAGCGAATCGCGGCAGCCGGAGATTCTCTTCGCGCTCCTGCTGGTGGTCGTCGGACTCGGCTTCAAGATCGCGGCGGTGCCGTTCCACATGTGGACGCCGGATGCGTACGACGGCGCGCCGACGCCCGTCACCGGCTTCATGTCGGTGGCTCCGAAAGCGGCCGGGTTCGCGGCGATCCTGCGCCTGCTGGTGCAGGGCCTCGGTCCGCTCCGGGATGACTGGTACCTGCTGATCGCGATTCTTGCGACGCTGACGATGATCTTCGGCAACCTGGTCGCGATCTCGCAGCGCAACGTCAAGCGTATGCTGGCCTATTCCTCAATCGCCCACACCGGGTACATGATGGTCGGCCTGGCGGCGTATAACAGCGCCAGCGGTGAGGGCCGCTTCGTCAGCCTGGCGGGTGACACCGCGCAGAGTGATCCTGGCATCACCTCGCTGCTTTATTACCTCTTTGCCTACGCGTTCGTGAACATCGGTGCTTTCGCGGTGATCACCTGGGTGCAGCACCGTGGACGCGGGATGTTGCTGGAAGATTTCGCCGGGCTTGGACAGACGAATCCGCTGGCGGCCTTCGCGATGACGATCTTCATGGTCTCGTTGATGGGCGTGCCGCCGCTGCTTGGCTTCTACGCCAAGTACTACGTGATCGTGGCCGCGATCAACGCCGATCTTCTCTGGCTGGCGGTGGCGGTGGTGCTGGCATCAGCCCTAAGCGCCTACTTCTACCTGCGCGTGGTGGCGGTGATGTACTTCTCCGCGCCGTCGCGTGAGTTGCGCGCAACTTCGACGCCGCTGCTCAACGCGGGTATCGCCCTGATGGCGGTGGCGAATGTCGCGCTTGGCCTCTTCAGCAATCAGGTGCTCGATCTGGCCGACTTCTGGTCCGGCGCGATGACGGTGGCGCAGGCGGTTGCCTCCAGATAGCGCGAGGCGCCGATGATCCAGGGCATCCTCACCAACCTGCGCGCGATCGAACTCGACGACACCCCACTGGTTCACGCCTGGTACAACACCCCGGCCGTCATGGACGGCTGGGGTGTCGCCGTTGCAGCGGTTTCCCGAACGATCGTGGCCGAGCGGGTAGCGGGGTGGATCGACCGGGAGCGTGAGATCGAGCGGCCGGTCGCCTTCATCATCGAGCGGGCTGCCGATAGCGGTCCGCTCGGTCTCTTCCTGGCGATGCCGGTCGGCAGCGAACGCCGCATTGCCCGGATCTCACTGTTGATCGGCAATCCGGATGACTGGGGCCAGGGTTACGGTGGCGACGCGCTGGACGCGTTTCTCGAGGCGGCGTTCGACGGCTGGAATCTCCATCGAATCGAGCTCGAACTCGAAGCGAACAACCCTCGTGCCGCGCGACTCTACGAGTCCGCGGGATTCCGGCGCGAAGCGGTGTTCCGGGCGCATCGCTTCCGTGCCGGCGAGCGCACCGATCTGGCGGTGCTGGGGCTGACCGCCGATGAATGGCGCGCGCGCTCGTCCGAGTTGGTCGAGCGGTCCGCCGCCCAGGATCCCGGTGAGCTTTTCGACGTGCTGCACGGCGACGGAACGCCGGCCGGGTATACGAAACCTCGTTGGCAGGTGCACCGGGACGGCGATTGGCACCGATCGATCCACGTCTGGATTTGCGGAATCGATGCGAACGGAGCGTTCCTCGATTTCCAGCGACGGGGTTCCGGAAAAGACACCTGGCCGGGCGTGCTCGATGCGACCGTCGGGGGCCACCTCGGCGCCGGCGAAACAGTGGAGCAAGCCTACCGGGAGATCGAGGAAGAGATCGGGGTGCACGTCGAACCGGGTGACCTCCGGCACGTGGGAACACGGCGCGGAGTTTCGGAACGAGGCGCCGACAAGCAGGACCGGGAGATCCAGGAGGTGCACTTCGTGCGCCGCGATCAGCCGCTCTCGGTCTACCGTCCCAATGCCGATGAACTCGACGGCATCGTGCGGATTGCAATTGCCGATCTGATCGATCTGATGACCGGCGCGCGATCGGAAATCGGGGCGCGGGGTGTCCCGGTGAACGGGTCGGCCGAGGCGGAGATCCGGCTGACAGAGCGGGACTTCGTGAGCACCATCGATCGATACTACCTGCGGGTGGCGGTGGCCGCGCAGCGATTCCTTGCGGAAGAAGTCCCGATCGTAGTCTGATCGACGGACCGTTCGCCGGAAATCGCTCGCGGGCGTGATACCATTTCCCCCGGTTGTGCGTATAGAGAGTAGAACCTGTTGCGCCAGCTGATTCCGGATGTCCGCGATCAGGACCGGATCGATGTTTGACGAGGTGACGTCAATGAAGCAGTACAGCAGACGAAACGCGCTGCGCCTCCTTTCGGTTCCTGCCGGGGCCCTGGCACTTTCGAGCATTGCGCCGGCCCGCATCTTCGCCCAGGATTCTGACGATGATGACGGACCCCCGAGCATCACGTCGGTGCAGCGTGGCGACATGCCGACGTCGGGCGGCGCCCGGCCCGGTCCCTCGACGCCGCTCACGGCGGGGGCGCGCCCCGTCCGCGAAGGCGTGATGCCGGTCTCGATCCAGATCGAGACAGCGGAAGTTGACGCGCTGATCGAAACGCGCGAGATCATCGATGGCGTGATGCAGGACCCAACTGGTCCGTGGATCGTCTCGTGGTACGAAGAGACCCCGAAGGCAGGCGGCGACGGCAACACCGTCATGGCCGGCCACATCGATTACTGGAACGTGGGTCCGGCGGTGTTCTACAACATCGGCAGGATGGCCCAGGGTGACGTGATCGAAGTGCTGGGCGAAGACAATCGCATCTACTCGTACCGCACGAACTGGGTGCGTGAGTACCCGACCAGCGAACTCGATATGGAAACGATCCAGGAAATCGTTGGTCCGACAACGCAACGATCGCTGACGCTGATCACCTGCGGCGGTCAGTTCGATTACGCGACCGGCCAGTACCTGTCGCGCACCGCGTTGCGCGCCCACTTGATGGGCAGCCGCCGCGCCTGATCGGTATTCAGACAAAAAGACCAACGAGACCCGTCCCGGTTCTGGGACGGGTCTTCTTTTTCAAGAGCCGGCGCTCATGACCGTGTTATGCTGCGTTGCTGATTGGAGTTGGCTGTTTGCCAGGTCTGGTTGTTCTCAACACTCGACCAGGACGGTGCAGGGGAGGGTCTTGTGCCCTCCCATCGCGCGAAGCGCGATCACCTCGTTCCGGTTCGGGGCGGTTCAGACCGGATACAACGCTGCGACGCAACGAGACGATCGCCCGCGGGCGATCGCGGGAGGGCACAAGACCCTTCCCTACGGGTTGAGTTTTTTTGGAACGCAGATTGGGTGATGTGGGGATGAGCGTGGGAACGGGTTTGGATGTGCGCTGCATGGCGTGCGGATCGACGTTCAGCGGGACGCAGCCGCTGACCAGCTGCCCGAATTGCGGCGGGTTGCTCGATTGCGTGATTCCAACCAACGGCGTCACCCGAGCATCGCTCTCTGTCGGGGCATCGCGCCGTCTGATGCAGTCCGGCGTCTGGAAATACCGGGCGTTGCTGCCGGCGATTCCGGATGACGCAGTGGTGACCCGCTTCGAAGGCAATACCCCGATTTACTTCGACGATCGCATCGCCGATTACGCTGGTATCGCCTCGTTTGGCCTGAAGCACGAAGGAGAGAATCCCACCGCCTCGTTCAAGGATCGCGGCATGACAGTCGGGGTGTCGCACGCGGTGTCGGTCGGCGCGCAGATCGTCGCCTGCGCCAGCACCGGCAACACGTCGGCGTCGTTGGCGAGTTACGCCGCCGCGGCGAAGCTGGCGGCCCTGGTGTTGATCCCGGAAGGGAAGATCAGCTCCGGCAAGCTGAGCCAGACGATCGCACACGGCGCGCGGGTCGTGCAGATCGAAGGTGACTTCGACAAGGCGCTTTCATTGCTGCGGGAACTGACCGAGCGCTACCCGGTTTACCTCGTCAACTCGGTCAATCCCTTCCGGCTCGAAGGGCAGAAGACGACCGTGGTCGAGGCGCTCGATCAGCTCGATTGGCGGGTGCCTGACCTGATCGCCCTGCCGGGCGGCAATCTCGGCAATACCTCGGCGTTCGGCAAGGCGCTGATCGAGCTGACGGGCGCCGGGTTGATCGACAAGACGCCCCAGCTGGTGACCGTGCAGGCGGCCGGTTCGGCGCCATTCTCCGCCTACTATGAGAGCGGCTGGGAGGAGTATGAGCCGGTGCATGCCGAGACGATCGCGACCGCGATCAAGATCGGCAATCCGGCCAGCGTCCCCAGGGCGAAGCGGGCGATCGAATTCACCAGTGGTTTTGTGCCGAACGTGACCGATGAAGAGATTATGGACGCCAAGGCGGTGATCGACCGGGTCGGGATCGGCTGCGAGCCGGCCTCGGCGGCTACCCTCGCAGGCGTGCGCAAACTGCGCCAGCAGGGGATGCTCTCGGCCGATGCGACCGCCATCGGCATCCTCACCGGCCACGTGCTGAAGGATGGCGACGCGACGGTGAAGTACCACTTCGAAGGCGATGGGCCGATGGCGAACAAGCCGGTGTCGATCCCCGGCACGCTGGCTGATCTCGAACGGGTGTTGAGCGATGCGCTTCACGGTTAAGGCGCCGGCTTCCAGCGCCAATATCGGTCCCGGTTTCGACGCGCTTGGCATCGCACTCGACCTCTGGAACGAGGCGGATGTCGCGACCGCCGACGAAACCACGGTCACCCTGGACGGTCCGGACGGACCGATGCTCCTCGATCACGAGAACCTGGTGCTCGTGGCGATGGAAGAACTCGCCCGCGAGCATGACCGTGCCTTGCCGCCGATCGCCCTCACCCTGCGGGCGAACGTGCCGGTGGCGCGTGGCCTCGGCAGTTCGGCAGCGGCGATTGTGCTTGGGCTCTTCGCGGCGAACGAAGTGCTGGAACTCGGGCTTTCCGTCGATCAACTGTACCGGGTGGCGCTGCGGATGGAAGGGCACGGTGACAATGTCGGCGCGGCCATCTACGGCGGCGCGATCCTGGCGGCGCCGGGGCTTGATAGCGTGATCCGGCTGCGGGGCGAACGAAGCTATCCGCTCGATGCGGTCGTGTTCATTCCCGATGAGACGAGCATGACCCACATGGCGCGGGCCGCCCTGCCGGTCGAGATTCCGCTGCGAGACGCGGCGTTCAATCTGGCGGCGGCTTCGAGTCTCTCGATCGGGCTGTTGACCGGCAATCTCGATGCGATCGCGGCCGGGATGCAGGATCGGTTGCACGAGCCGTACCGGGCGAAGCTTTTTCCCCATCTCGAACCGCTGAAAGCGGCGGCGCGTGAGGCGGGCGCGCTCGGCGGCTGTCTGAGCGGCGCGGGTCCGACCGTGCTGGCGCTGGTGACCCCACACGCGATCGACCGGGTCGCCGACGCGATGCGCTCGGCGGCGCGGGAGGCGGGGGTAGCCGGCCGGGTCTGCCCGCTCAGGATTGTCGAACAGGGCGCCCACATCGTTTCCTGAGGCCCAACGCACTACCTCAGAACCGGGTGTGTTCTGTATCACCGGTCGTTGTCGTGCCGCGAGGCGGTGGGTAGAGTCTGCGCAGAAGGCAGATTCCGATGCGCATCGGACACGAGAGGCTGAAACCCGATGACCCGAACTTCAATCACCCGGCGCCGATTCACGATCGGATCGAGCGCGCTGATCGCCGGCGTGTTGGCCGCGTTCCCGGGGGCGCGGTTGATCCGCGCGCAGGATGGCGCGGCGTACGACCTGATCGATCTGGGGCCGTTCGAAACGAGCGTGCCGACTGACAGCGGCTTTGCGATCAACGGTAACGGCCGCGTCGGCGGCATCAACGACGTGGGCGACGTCTGCGGCCGTGTCGCGGTTTCGGAGGAGCGCTTTTCACCGGCGATCTGGCCGGTGACCGGCACGATGCGGCGACTGAAATCAGCGACCCTCGGCGGCGAGGCGCGCGCGATCAACGCCGACGGGGTGGTCGTCGGACGGCAGCAGTACGCCGTCGAGGGTGGCTACCTGACTCGGCCGGCGGTTTGGCGCGATGGCGAGCCGACCAACCTGCCCGGTCTGCTCTTCGGCGATGAGGGCGTGGCGCGCGATATCAACGACGACGGCGTGATTATCGGTGGGGTGGGAACGCCCGTGATCGGCGCTCGTTGGGTTGATGACGAGGCGGAAGAACTGCCGAATCCGGACGGTGCGATCGGCTTCGCGCCGTGGCGGATCAACAACGCGGGCACGATCTTCGGCGTCGTCGTGCTCGAATCGGCCGACGAGCCGCGGCAGGTGGCCTTCCTGCGCGAAGACGAGTACGAACTGATCACGTTGCCGGAGGAGGTGCAGGGATACCTCTCGGTGAACGGCACGACCGCGATCGGCATGAGCGAGAACGAGATCGCGGTGGTATCGGTCGGGTTCGAATCGACGATCTACCCGGTGCGGATCGAGGACGGGGAGGCGACGGCGGTCGCGCCGCCGTCGGACGATCTGAATCTGGCGTTGTGGGACGTCAATGACGCCGGCGATGCGGTTGGGCACTACTGGCCGAAAGCGGACGGGCTGGCGACGGGCGACGCCGTGGCAGTGCTGCACCGTGACGGCGAGTTGCTGGAGTTGAATGGACTGGTGGCCGAATCGGTCGATCTGCGCATCCACGAAGCCCTCGCCATCAACGACGCCGGCATGATCGCCGGCCACGCCGTCGGTCCGAACGGCATGACGCACGGGGTCATCCTGATCCCGGCCGGCTGATTCGTTTCACCTCAATCCCTGATCACTGAGTGCCGCGCGGACCATTGGTTCCTCGCGGCACGTTCGCGTGTCCAACACACGTGTGTCGTCGGGCACAATCTGTTGACTTTGCTCTCCGGCATCGATACGTTTTCACTCATGGTTAGGATAACACGCCTAGTCTCAGATGGTTAGTCGTTGACTGACTGGAGACCGACGTGATGGAACGAAGCATCAGCCGCCGCTCACTTGTGGTGAAAGGCGGAGGACTCACGGCGGCGGCACTGCTGATGCAGTTCCCCGGGGCCCGCCTCATCGCCGCGCAGGGTGCGGCAAGCTACTCCCTGATCGATCTTGGTGCGTTCGATCAGACGGTGACACAGAATGGCGTGCCCGGTTCGGAAAGCATGGTGCTGGCGGTAAACGACCAGGGTGTGGTCTGCGGTCGCATCGCCGTGTCGGAGGAGAAATTCTCGCCGGCGATCTGGTCACTTCAAGGAAAACTGACCCGGCTGAAGTCCGGCAAGCTCGGGGGCCAGGTGCAGCAAGTCAACGCTGCCGGTGTCGCCGTCGGCCGGCAGTGGTACCTGGACAGTAACGGCACGCCGATAAACCGGCCGGTTGTCTGGACGGATGGAGAGCCCGCACTTCTGGAAGGTGATGCCCCGGACTGGCCGGGACAGGCGATTGGCATCAATGATGACGGGATTATTCTGGGGTCACTTGACTCGATCGGAGCCGTGCGCTGGGTCGATGGTGTCGTTGAGCCGGTGGAAGTCGCCCCGAACGCGGCAACCCTGCGTCCGATTGCGATCAATCAGGACGGGGCGATCTTCGGTAGCTACAAGGATGGGGCAGCGTACATTGCCGCGACGGTCGTCGGTTCAGAGTATCGGATCGCCTCCTTGCCAGACGGGGTGGCGGGATTCGTTGCTTACAACGATCTATACGCAAGTGCATTCAACAATCAAGGGCACGGTGTGATTTCCACGGGCTTCATGGATCCCTTGCGATTCTTCGCGGTCCTGGTTGATGGCGAAACGACCACCGTCGTCGATGCTCCCGAGGGGTATCAGCATTGCGTACTCTTCGATCTGAACGACGATGACACGGCGGTTGGGTATCTGGGACAGGAGGAGACCGGGAATACCGCCGTCCTCTGGAAAGAGGGCGAGTTCACCGATCTGAATGATCTGGTGTCCGCCTCCGGGCTGGTGCTGACCATCGCGACTGGAATCAACAATGACGGCATCGTCGTCGGCGAAGCGAACGACGCCGATGACGTGCGCCACGGGGTGATTCTCATCCCCGCGTAGTCGATTCAGTGCTCCAGGATCAGTTTGGCGGTGCGTTCGCCCCAGGGGGCGATATCCCCTTCGACGAAGCCGGCGCGGCGGTAGAGCTGCCGCGCCGGTTCGTTGTGATCGTCGTAGGAGATGTTGATTTCGGGCACGTTCGGCAGGTTGCCGATCCGCTCGATCAGCACCGGCATGGCGCGCAGACCGAGTCCGCGCCGCTGGTAGCGCTGATCGATCATGAAGCGGTAGATCCAGTACTGATCGTCGTTCGGGTTGCGGGCGTACATGGTGAACCCGACCATCGTCTCACCGCTGTAGATCGCGCAGGGCTGGAGTTCCGGGTGGAAGCGCGATTCGGCGATCGAAGCGAGATTCGACGCGATGAACTCGACCTGATCCT
>JADLGF010000080.1 GCA_020849415.1 Thermomicrobiales bacterium | reverse complement strand
GCGGCGACGATCTTGCCGTCTTCGATCAGCACCCCGGCGTTCGGCACCGGATCGGCGCCCGTGCCATCGATCAAAACCCCGTTCCGAATCAATTGCGTTGCCACCGGGCATCTCCTTTTAGGTTGCGTAGCGATTTCTATTCAGTAGTGATCACGGTAACGGCTGGGCCGATGTTGCGGCAATGAGGTGAGGGGTGCGGGCGAGTGATGACCCCCTGTGGTTCAAAACCACAGGCTAGTAACGGAAGGGGCTCGGCCCTGAGATGCGCATCAACCAACCCAAGGGGCGGAGCCCCTTCCGTCATTAGCCTCGGACTTCGAGTCCGAGGGTCCCACAAACGCAGACTCCGCGATTACGGGGAACGCGCCGAACTAGCCGACTCAGGTCGCCCACTGCCGAAATTGCGTGGCGCGCACGGAATTGACGCGGTACCCAACCGAGATGATGGCATCGAGGTTGTAGTGTCCAACCTTTCGACTTACTTCCCGGTTGCCCTCAATTCGAACTAACAAGAAATCCTTGTAGGTTGATTCGTAGCTGAGCTCGCCTTCCGCAAAAAACCGATTGCAGGCGAAGGCTGATGTTCTGCTGCGATGTATCAAATAGCTCGGACATGAGGCGCTGACTGAGCCAGATTGTGCCGTCGTCGTAGCGAGCTTCTATTGTCTCGGCACCCTCTTGGGCCGTAAAGATCAGGAATTCGGCGGTGCTGTTGCGAATCAACTTTCGGCTGGATGAATCGGCCATGCGACGTGATCTCCAGTAAGACAAATGTTCGCATCTATTGTCGCTGATTCGCTCCGATTCGCCAATGTGTTTCCGGGTTGACTCAGTCTTGCGGGGTCAGATCGCGGTCTTCCATTTCCCAGGCGTGATCGAGGGTGTGGTAGGCACTGTGCCGGATCAGGCGGCGGAGGGGGCTCTTCCCCGCCGACTTGCCCTCGGCGTGGTAGCTGCGAATGGCCTCAAGGAATGCGGCGCGGCCGGCTTCGCGTTCGTCCGGTTCGAGCAGGGTGCGCTCCGGCTTCGGAAACCCGACCGCCGTCCGCCACTCCTGCTCGCAAAACAGGGTGTGGCGAATCAGATGATCCTTGTCACGCCCGCCGCCTCGCGGTCCCTTGCGCAGATCGTCCGAAACACGCTCGGCCACCGCATCGAAAAAAGTCCAGCAGGCCCGGAGCAGCGCGAGATCGCGGTCGAGGTCGGCCTGGCTCATCGGTTCGCGGTCAAAATCGGAGATTCCGAACGAGATGCCCCAGTAGTCGGTGGACGGGGTGCCCGGAACCCGCTCGACCTCCCCGGCTCGATCGAGATGGTCGAATTCGGCTCCGAGGCCGGCGAGTTGGGCGATCGGCGCGTAGCGGGGGAGATACTCGATCACCCGCTCGACTGCCCCTTCCTCGGTTTTCGCTCCGCGTGAGAGCCCCGGCCAATCGGGCGCGTACGCCGCGTGTTTCTTCCCTTTGGGACCGACCTCGAGCAAGATTCGTACTTCGTTCGACATCGCTGAATCTCCTTGTCGCCACGAGTCTGGACGGCATTCCTGCCAGTTTCCGTCAGGTCAGGGGCAGTGTTGGTCGGCGAAGAAGTTGTCGCGGGAAAGGAGCATGATCAACTCGTCTTCGGTTTTGCCCGTGTCGGGGTCGAACACCGGCACCACCCGCACCGGCTTGAACCCGACTCGCTCGTAGACCTTAATCGCGCGGGCGTTGTGCGGAAAGGGCATGATCGAGGCGCGCTGTGCCCGCAGTTCGCCGAAAACGACCGTACGCAGGAATGCGCTGAGCACCGGCGCGCCCCAGCCGCGATTCCGGTAGTCGGGGTGGCCGATGAAGAGATCGGTGCTGACATCGTCGGGATCGAGTTCCACCTGTTTCAGGTAATCGGGGTGATCGCCGAGCCGGTAGCATTGAATGTACCCGACCGGAGTGGCGTCGATCTCGATGATGAATCCCAGGACCGGATCGGTTCCGTCGATCATGTCACCGTATTCGTCTTCGATGCCCTGAGGAGAACGATCGGGCGTCTCCCACCAGGGGGAGACATCGGCATCCCCAAGCCACGCGATCATCGGCCCGAAATCGGCTCGCTCCAGCGGGCGAAACGACACATGAGCCTCGCGTTCGATCACGCTAGACGGTTCCGGCATCGATGAATCCATCCGGTTGCAGGCGAGGCACGGCGGTACTGCTGTCGAGTTCCGCCGCCAGAGCGACATCGCCGGGATAGCCGCGCTCGACCAGTTCCCGGCCCGAGGCGCACTCCCAAAGGAAGTCGAGCGGATGCTCGCGAGCGGCTTCGAACGCCGCGATGGCCGCCGATGCTTCCGGTGACGGCGCGTCGCCGATCGCCTGCAGGATCGCACCGGCCCCGATCAAATCTTCAACCGCCGGCCGCAACGGACCGCGACTCACGCCCCAGCGTTCACCGGCGGCAATCACCGCCACCGTGCCGGCGGTGGCGCGGCAAAACGCGCCGATCGCCGCCGCGTTCCGCAGGCAGCCGATCAGCACGGTGGCGGTCGTTTCGGCAGCGCGCGCGGTCAGGGTAGCGCCGTTCGGCGATGGGAGGATCAACCGTGCTCCCGCGGGAATTGAAACCAGCGACGACGGCCGCAGCGACCAGTGCGTTCCGGTTGAGCCCGCGAGCACGGCGTCGCGCTCGCGGGCCAGCGTTGCGGCCCGTTTGTCCTTCCAGCGCGTGGGGAAGATACGGGCGCCGTTGGCGGTGGCGATATCGACCGAGGTCGAAAAGCTGAGCACATCGACAATGACGATCGTCGCCGCGTCCGGCGCCAGCGCCTGCAGCCCCTCGGCGCCCCAATCGAAGCGGGCCGAGAATCCCTGCTGGCTGGTGAAGGCGGGCGCGTCCGACATCGATCCCTCCGGTATCGCCGGAATCCGTACCTCCATTATCGGACGCGCCGTCAACCGGCCCGATCAGTCGACCCCGATCGCCGTGGCCGGGAAGTAATACGCATCGATGCCGCTGACGAGCGTGCCATCCGGCCGGCGCTGCACGTTGGCCGGCGAGGCGAAGGCGCCGCCGAACTGCGTTTCGTCGACCGTCCGCACCGGGTGTCCCTTCGCAATCAGGGCGTCGATCGTTGCCTGCCCGAACCGATCGCTGACCACCACCTCCGGAGTCGAAAGCTCGATGCGCGGCGCATCGGTGGCGGCCTGGATTTCCATGTCGTGATCGATCACGTTGATGGCGAGCTGCGCGATCGTGCTGATGATGCGCCGGCCACCGCTGGCGCCAATGGCAGTTACGGCCTCGCCATCCTTCACCACCACCGCCGGCGACATATTCGCCACCGGGCGCTTGCCCGGCCCGACTGAATTCGGCCGGCCCGGTTCGGGATCGAACCACATCATGCCGTTGTTCAGCACCACCCCGGTGCCGGGCACCACCACCCGGCTGCCCCAGCCACTGAGCAGGGTTTGTGTGTTGGAGACGGCCATGCCGTCGCCATCGATGACGCTGAAATGGGTGGTGGAACCGCCGCTGGTGTACTCGGGAATCGAGGACGCCAGATAGTGGGTAACGCCGAGCGCGGGGCGATCACCGGCCCGGGCCGGGGTCGCCCGTTCAGGGTCGATACCGGAGCGGCGGCTATCGAGATAGCCGGCCGAGAGGAGAGCGTCGAACGGCACATCGATCTGGGTCGGATCGGCGAAGTACGCGAAGCGATCGGCGAAGGCGATCTTGTACGCCTCGGCGATCAGGTGGAGCGATTCCGGCGTGCCGAACCCGAGACTGCGCAGATCGAAGCCGGCCAGGAGCCGCAACCCCTCGGTCAGGGTCGGGCCACCGCCGGGACCGGGCGTCGCCAGGATCTGGTGACCGTGGAACTCGGTGACGAGGGGCTCGACCTCCCGCGCCTCATAGGCGGCGAAATCCTCCTTCGTCATCGGGGATCCGCGCTCGTTCAGCCAGGCGGCGATCTTCGCGGCCGGCTCGCCTTCGTAGAAGGCGGCGGCGCCCTGATCCGCGATCAGGCGGAGGGTTTTGGCGAGATCGGGATTACGCAGGATCTGCGGATTGCCGGGATCGGTCGAAATCGGCACGTGGCCGTCCGCAGTCAGAAAAATGGCGGCAGTATCGGGATAACGGGCGAGGACTGCCTGGTCGTAGGCGGTCATGTAGGTCCAGTGCCAGTTTACCTCCGCCCCGTCCTCGGCCAGCGCGATCGCCGGTTCGAGCGCCTCGGCCAGGCTGATCGTGCCGAAGCGTTCCAGTGCCAGCGCGATCCCGGCCAGGCTGCCCGGTACCGCCACCGAGCTCGGGCCATGGACGTTTTTGCCGCCGACCACCGATGCCCAGCCGAACAGTTCCTTGTCCCGGCTCTTCGGCGCCAGCGGGAACATCTCGGGGGAGGCACCCTTCGGCGCGATCATCGTGTAATCGACCACGGCCGGCGAGGCGCCGGGCCGGTGGATGACCATGTAGCCACCACCGCCGAGGCCGTTCATCCAGGGCTCGGAAACCCACGTCACCGCGGCGGTCGCGGCCGCGGCATCGACCGCGTTCCCGCCCTTGGCGAGAATTGCCGCGCCCGCTTCGGAGCCCTGAATCGTTTTCGACGAAACGACACCGCGCCGCCCGGTCACCACCGTTCGTCCGAGTTGCCACCTGGTTGTGTTGCTCACTGCCGCCTCCGCTGACGCACGTTCGATCCGGATGCCGGTATCGTCGCACAGCCGTCCCCGGTTTGGTGTCGATGATCGCTACGGGCGGATTGACGGTGTGGCAGAATCGAACGTACCCCGCGTTTTCCTGGCGTGGAGAAAGGTGCAGGTTGTGCCGCAACTTCTTCCTCACGATGACACCAGTTTCGACGAAGCGGACGCGCTCTTCGGCGCCATCGGGCTGAGTTGCCCCTCGTGCGGCGCCGAGCTCGCCGGTCATCAGAGCTTCGAGCGGTTGCGCGTCTGCCCAGGTTGCAATCGTCACTTCAGCCTGCCGGCCCGGGAGCGGGTGAGTTTGCTGGTCAAACCGAGCGAATTCACCGAAACCGCCGGTGAACTGGTTTCGCTCGATCCGGTCCGGTTTCACGATCATCTTCCGCCCGCCGACCGACTGGCCGGCGCGCAGGAGCGCTCGCTGATCTCGAACGCGGTCATCACCGGCATTGCCCGGATCGGTGGGCACGAGGCGGTGTTGATCGTGCTCGATGCCGCCTACATTGGCGGAGCGATCGGGATTCTGGCCGGCGAAAAGCTGGCGCTGGCACTTGATCTTGCCTGGGAGAAGCGCCTGCCGCTGATCGTCATCGCGGCGGGCGGCGGCGTGCGCACGCAGGACGGCATGCTGGCGGTGCTGCAGATGGCGAAAACCGCCACCCTGGCCGCGCGCCTGCACCGGCACGGCATTCCGATCATCTCCGTGATCACCCACCCAACTACCGGCGGCATCTACGCCGGCCTTGTGCAACAGGCCGATTTCGTGCTCGCCGAGCCGGGCGCGACCGCCAGCGGCGAATCGGCTGCCGGGCTGGGATTGGGTGGTTCGCTTCCGACCGCCGAACAGCTGCTGGCGGCCGGCATGATCGACGACATCGTGTCCCGGGCCGATCTGCGTGACCGGCTCGATGCGCTCCTGCACCTGCTGGCGAGTCGTGGTTCGTTGCACGTGCCGGCCCACACACCCGTCGCGGTCGGCGCGGTCTCACCCGGCTGGGACGCACTGCGCATCGGCCGGCATCCGGATCGGCCGACCGCCGCGCAGATCGCGCTGCGGGTGCTGACGAATGTGCAGCCGATGCGGGGCGACCGGATCGGCCGCGACGATCCGACCCTGATCGGCGGCATCGGCCGCTTCGAAGGGCTCACCGTCGCGTTCCTCGCTCACAACCGGCGACCGGACGGCGAAACAGACCGGCTGCTCCCGGCGGCGGCCTACCGCAAGGCGGCCCGGATCATGCAGCTTGCGGGTAGGCTGGAGTTGCCGCTGCTCGCGTTCGTCGATACCGCCGGCGCCGAAACTGGTCTCGAAGCCGAACTGAATGGGGTCAGCACCGCGCTGGCCCAGAACCTGCAATTGATGGGACATCTGCCCGCGCCGGTCATAACGATCATCACCGGCGAAGCGGGCGGTGCCGGGGCGCTGGCGAACGCGCTCGGCGACCGGATTCTGGTCACCGAGCACGGCATCTTCACCCTGCCGATGGTGGAGGGCGCGCTGGCGTCGCCCTTCTTCCTGCGGCAGACCAACGTCGGCGTGGCGAACACCGGACGACCGCAGTTCCGATCCCTCGGCGCGCGCGAAGCGATGGCGCTCGGCGTGATCGATCGCGTGATTCCAGAACCCGAGGGCGGCGCCCACCTCGATCCCGAGGGAGCGATCGCGCTGATCCGGGCCTCAGTCGCCGGGAGTCTCGGCGAAGTGCTGGCCGACAGTCCGCGGCGCCTGATCGAGGCTCGCATCGAACGCGCTCGCCAGCTTGGTTTGGCCGATCCGGAAGGGAACGATTTCGCCAGCCGCGAACTGCGCGAGCTGAGCGCCATCCAGCACTCGATCAGCCGCTCGATCGACGATTTCCGCCAGGAGATGCGCGATCGCATCGAGCATCGGAAGCAATCGTTACCGCAATTGAGTGACAAACTGCCGAAACGGCCGGATTTGAACGAACTGACCGAACGCTTCGCCCATTTCCGCGCGACCGTTTCAACGGCCGCCAGTCAGGCGCGGCAGGAGATTGTCGAGGAGTGGCGCGATCGCACTGGCGAGAACGATCGATGAGTGAGCCGCTCCGGGTCGCCGCGATCCAGTTTTCGCCCGTCCAGGGCGAGCCGGAGGCGAATATCGCCCGGCTCGAGGCGCTGACGATCGAAGCGGTGCGACAGGGCGCGAGACTGATCGTCCACCCGGAAATGGCGACGACCGGGTACTGCTGGTACGACCGCAACGAGATCGCGCCGTTCGTCGAGCCGATCCCGGGGCCGACCACCGATCGCTTCGCCCGCATCGCCGCCGAGCACGATTGCTACATCGTGGCCGGACTGCCGGAGATCGCCCCCGCCACCGGCGTGTTCTACAACAGCGCCGCCCTGATCGGACCGGACGGCGTGATCGGTGTCTACCGGAAAACCCACTCGTTCATCGCCGAACCGGCCTGGGCGAAGGATGGCGATCTCGGGTTTCCGGTCTGGGAGACGCCGATCGGCCGGATCGGCATCCTGATCTGCATGGACGTGGTCTATTTCGAAACCGCCCGTTTGCTCGCGGCGCAGGGGGCCGACATCATCTGCCTGCTGACGAACTGGGTGGGCGATGGCGCGCCGGCGGCGAGCTGGATCAGCCGGGCGCTGGAGAATGGCGTCTACGTCGTCGCCTCCGACCGCTCCGATGAGGAGCGCGGCGCGAAGTTCTGTGGCGGATCGTGCGTGATCGCGCCGGATGGCACGGTGCTCGCGGAGCGGGCGACCGGCGACGGCATCGTGACGGCGGAGATCGATCTCGATCGGATCGAACGTCCGGCGCGCTTCGCGGAGCGACGTCCGGCGAACTACCACTCGCTCACGCGCAACAGCCACCTCTGGAACCCGGAGTCGTATCACAACCGGTACGGTATTCGGCCGCTCCCGCCCGGGACGCAGAGTCGCGTGGCGGTCGGGCAATTCACACCGGTGCCGGGTGATACCGACGCCAATCTCGCGATGATCGCCGAGCTGGCGAGCGGCGCGTCCGGCGCGGAGTTGCTGGTGCTGCCGGAACTGGCGGTGACCGGTCCGGTCTTCTCCGCCGAGGAGGCGGGGCGTCTCGCGGAGTCACCGCCCGGTGAGATCGTCGAAGCGCTGCAATCGATCGCCGCGAACGCCGGGCTGACGCTGGTCGCGGGGTTGATCGAGCGGGGTTACGACGGCCGGCTCTTCAACAGCGCGGTGGTCGTGGATGACTCTGGCCTGCTCACGATCGCGCGCAAGCTGCATCTCACCGCCGATGATCGCGTTTGGGCGGCTGAGGGCGATCTGGGTCTGGTGACGGTCGATCTGGCATTGGGGCGAGTCGGGCTGCTGATTGGCCACGATGCGTTTGTGCCGGAATCAGCGCGGATTCTCGCCATCGAAGGCGCCGATCTGATCGCCGTACCGGCCCTGAGCGATTGGCCGCCGCACGTCGCCGTCGGCGGCGATCCCGATCGGTTCAACCTCTGGCGGCAGCGCGCCCGCGAGAACAAGAGCTACCTGGCGGTAGCGAACGGCGCCGCCCCGTACAGCGGTCGCAGCGGCGTCTGCGGTCCCGATCCCGAAGACTACCCGGAACTCGAAGTCACCCTGCCTGACGACGAACCGGGCGTGGTCTGGCTCGACATCGACACCGCAAGCCCCGATCCCCGGTACCCGACCAACCTCGTCCGCCTCAAAACCACCCTCGGCATGCGCCAACCCATCTGGTACGACGCCCTCGTCCGTCCGTAACCAACCGATATTGCGAGGGGAGCCGAGCCGTATTCTGCTTGTTTCCGGAATTTGTCGGGGGAGGCGGGCCGAATCAGGATGCCTGCTCCAGTTCGATCATCCAGGAGAGGTGGGAGACAGGTGATCGGTGCCCGAGGTGTCTGCATTCGGCTTTTCCCCTGGGCGGTGTCGATCGCTCGGAAATTGCGTGACCGCCGACTGGAGCCGTCTCGCTCATCTCAAATCACTGCACCGTCTCTCCGAGGCATCGAGGAGTCTTTCGCGAAGCGGCCGTACGCACGGACGCGGTGCCTTTTTCAAGATTGCATCACGGAAGATTGTTCGCTTCACTGATCTGAATAAGTCATCGACCGGCATTCCTCCACGCAACCCGTCATTCAGAGCGAAGCGATGAATCCGATGCGAAGCGGCCTGACGAAACCGCACCGTGTCCATGCGGACGTCCGCTTCGCGTAGGGCTCTTCGTTTCCTCGGAGTGACGGCGTTGGCGTTCAGGAACGGTCGCCGTCTCTGTTTTCATCCGCAATGGCGAGGCGCGCTTCATGTCAACTCTGAATGACGGTCTCTGGCGGAGGTTGGCAACTGCATCGGAAACCGCGGTAACAGACGTACCGTCATCGAGACGGTCTTGCACCATTTGTGGACTCGAAGATGATCATTATGTCCAATCTATTGGGACGCGATAGGGGATAGCCTCAAAGCCTGGAGTTTCGACCAAAGTATTGAAAAAGTGCCGAGAATACGGTATAATTGTCGTCAATGAGGGAGACATATCGGAGCAATCGTCCGAGCCACGTGCCTCTCAGAATTGAATCCTCGAATGTCCATAGAGCACACGTCTATGGTCAAATATGTAAAGGAGAAGTCGCGATGAACACGGAAGACGGAACTCTCGTGGATGTGTGTGTCACCTCGACGAATGGATCATGGGAAAAGGTCCGGGCAGAGTTGGTTGCAGAGAATCGCCGACTGCAAGAATTGTTCCAGGAGGCGGCCGCCTTGGTGCGAGAGAGCAAGAGCGCTCTCTATCGCGCGGGCGATTTTGATGTCGTAACGAGGAAGTGGGTGCTCGATCCGGCTCTTGAGGCGGAGTACCAGGGGCACGTGGATGCGCTCATGCGTGTCGGTCGCGATCGTCTGGACGTTATGAACGAACTGTTTCGCGAGGACCCGCTTGCCCTCGCTGCCGGGATGAAGCGTCTCGCCACGCAGCTGGACGATTCGGAGATCAATGCTTCGAGTCTCGTCGAAGAGGCGGCGCGATTGCGACTGCATAATCTGCCGGCCGATCCCGGGGCCCGGATTGCGGCTCTTCTGGAGGCCGGCTCGGACCTTGAAAACACGTCGCCCAAGATTGCGATTGATTCATATGAGCAGGCGATAGCACTCAGCCGCCAGGGTGGTGAGGCGCTCAAGCCCCATTTGATCAAATCGATCCGGAAACTGCTTGAATTTCTCGATTTCTTGTCCTATCCGCAGACTGACGATGATCAGTATGCTGAGGACGAAACGCTTCAACTGCTGGAAAGAATCCGGCTGGAGCAACTCGACGCGCTTGGCATCACCGAAGATGAAATCGTCGTTCCCGTGGAGTTGAGGAAAGAACTCGACGCCTTGACAGGCAGGAAAGATCCTGCGGACTTCGAGGGCTTCCAGGACTTCGCGTCTGATGATTACTCGCTGATCGAAGAAGGCAAAACTGGGGAGGGGAAAGAAATGACGGTGTCCCTGGAACAGACAATCTCTGATCTTGAGCGCGAAGTCATGTTCTTGATCACGGAAGCGCCTGCGAGCGGCCCCGAGCGTCTGGCAGCGCTGATTGCTCTTGACAGTGATAAACGCTATGAATCCCATCCGAGTGTGCGCGGTCCTCTTGTGACGGAGCTGGATGACTGGCAGCGTTTCCTTCCAGCGGAACCTGCTCCACGAATCCTTGCACTCTCGGAGTTGTTTCTTGACGCGGCCTACGGATATCAGAACGAGCTGTGGAGCCACCGGCTCCTCGATGGGCTCCATGACGAAACTCGCTCGGCGGCACTTCCTGATAGTCCGGAGATAGCGACCGCTCTTGTACGCTGTTTCGCCGGGCAGATGCCCGACCAGATCGGTCCAGATGATGCGAACATCGAGTACCTTGACAAAGTTCGCCCCATCTATACTGCCGGCCTCGAGATGGCCCTCCGGGTGATGCCGGCGGAATCCGAGGAGCTCGCGATAATGCTGGAATACTTTCTTATCTTCGTCTATGAGTCTACCCTGTCGGATCCCAACGATTCGCGGGATTGGCTGGTCACCGGTCTCACGACTTCTGCCGTCGATGATCCCGAGGCGAACTTGAGCAGGAACGTGGTGGAGTACTTCGAATCCAGGCTCGGCCGCGACCACCTCAATACGATCACGGCGATGCATTTGTCTGCATTGGCTGCCCAGGACGACGCAGAGCGCGTGCGGTTGTTGATCGAGGTGGCGGAGTTCTACCTCAAGACATTCGGACCCGATGACAAGCGTTTGCTGGATTGCCTGGGAGATATCGCTACCGTCGTTCGCGCTGGTGAATTCGTTGATCTCACGCCACCCGAAGCGTTGTTGCGCGGTATCTCGGCGGAGTTCCTCGCAACAGAGGAGCCGGCGAATCAATCGCTGGAGGCGATCCTGGCAACCATGGAGCCACGGTGGAGCGATCGCCCGTATGACGTCTCGCACGCGCTTGTCAACACGTTGAGCATCTATGAAGATCTGGTCCGCTGGGGGGCCAACTTCAAACGCACCAGCTAGTACTTCCCGTTACTGGATGCACGATTGCGGTGCGTTGACGACGATAAGGTAAGGTCGTCAACGTACCGCGTCGGCCAGCGACAGCATGTCGCCGGTCATGCCGGCGGCGGTGACCGCCGCGCCGGCGCCAGGGCCACTGACGACGAGCGGGTACTTGTCGTAGCGATCAGTGCGGAACGAGACGATGTTCTCCGGACCCTGCAGCGCGCCGAGCACGGTGCTCGTCGAAATGGGCGCGACGCCGACCGAGATTGCGCCGTCCGGTTTGACGGCCAGCACGTACTTGAGCACCTCGCCGTTGGCGGCTGCTGCGCTCGCGCGCTCGGCGATCGAATCATCGAGCAGCGAAATCTGGTTGAGGAATTCCTCGATCGATACCGATGCCAGCGATTCCGGCACCAGGCTTTCGATCGCGATATCGGTCAGATCGAGGGAACGCCCGAGTGTCCGGGCCAGGATCAGCGCCTTACGGGCGACATCGAGCCCGCTGAGATCGTCGCGGGGATCGGGTTCGGTGTAGCCGTTCGCCTTGGCGGTACGGACCGCCTTCGAGAACAGGTTGCCCGATGCCAGATCGGAGAAGATCGCGCCGAATGTGCCGGAAACGGTGCCAGTGATTTCGAGCACGTCGTCGCCAGTGCCGAGCAGGGTGCGGAGCGTCGAGAGCACCGGCAAGCCGGCGCCGACGGTCGCTTCGTAACGCACCCGCCCGCCCGGACCAGTTTCGGCCCAGAGACGATCACCGATCGAGCCGGCTGGCATCGCCATCGGCGCCTTGTTCGACAGCACGACTCCGCCGCCGGCCTCGAGCGCGGCGACATCGATAGCGGTAGTGCGATCGCCGGCGCCGGCGTCCATCACGATCACCGGACCGAACGCGGCGAGTTTGGCGATTGCGCCAAGCGGATCGGTGAGCGGAGTTTCGGAATCGGCGAGGCGATGACCGGCGCGTCGATCGGCGACCAGTTTGGTCAGCAGATCGGGCGCGAGTCCATCGGCGGTGTCCGCAACGATCGCGCCGCCACCGCCGATGACGGCGCCGATCACGACATCGACCCCGAGCTGTTCCCGCCACTGCTCACGCAGCGCCAGTTCCTGCTCGATCGCCGCGCCCCCGACCGTCCCCGCCCCCACAT
>JADLGF010000079.1 GCA_020849415.1 Thermomicrobiales bacterium | reverse complement strand
TCCGCGCCGAGCCGGGCGAAGGAGAGGGTGTCCTGTCCGCAATTGCATTGCAGGTGGAGCAGGCGTCGGCCGGTGACATTCCCGGCAAGTTCGAGTTCCTCAGGATGGAGGGTGCTGCCGCCCGATCGGAACCAGGCGGCCTGATCACCCTTGTGGCTGTTGTGGGCCGGCGTGACGGCGTTCCACGATTGCCGGTTCTGCTCGTGGGCCGATTTATCGATGGGCATTTGTGGCTCCGCTGGTATGGTTTGTTCGTAAGACTGAGTTCCCCTCAGGTTAAAACCTAAGGCTAGGGACGGAAGGGGCTCCGCCCCTTAAGGTGCGATGCAGCCAACCCAAGGGGCGAAGCCCCTTCCGTTATCAGCCTGTGGCTTTCAGCCACAGGACCAAAACCACCAAACTATCCCTAATCCTCCAGGTCGGCCAGCTGTTGTTCGACCAGGGCAGCGAGTTCACCAATGGTTTCGGTGTCGAAGGCGAAGCGGGCGCCGGCGGTTTCGTAGAGCTCGGGCAGCGGGCGGGTGTTACCCAGCGCCAGCGCCTTGCGATACGCCTCGGTGGCGGCCGCCTGATCGCTCCGGCTGTTCCGCCAGACCTGCAGCGCCCCCAGTTGCGCGATGCCGTATTCGATGTAATAGAAGGGGACCAGCCAGATGTGCAGCTGGCGGTACCACCGGGCGATGCTTTCGTGCTCGAAGCCGCTCCAGTCGACCCCGCCGTTGAAGCGGCCGGCGATCTCCTGCCAGACGGCATCGCGCATGGTGCGATCTCCCCCCTTGCCGCTGGTGTAGAGCCAGTGCTGGAAGGCATCGATGGTGGCGCACCAGGTGAAGAAGCTGAGAATCCCCTCGAGGTGCTCCCGGCGGGCGCGTCGAGCCTCGGCCTCGGAGTAGAAGCCCCCCTCATCCTTCGTCAGATAGGGAGCGGCCAGTAACTCCATGGCCATCGAGGCGACTTCCGCCATCTCCTCGCCCGGGTAGCGTGCGAACGAAATCGGCACGTGCTCGAGAACCTCGAACGAGTGGATGGCGTGGCCACCTTCGTGCAGGAGGGTTTCGACGTCATCCTGCGTTTTCGAGGCGTTCATGAAGATGAAGGGCCGCCGGCTGTATTCGTAGAAGGTGCAGTAGCCGCCCGGCGCCTTCCCTTCCCGGCTTTCGAGATCGAGCAGGCCCTCGCGATCCATCGTTTCCAGGTACTCGCCGAAGACCGGATTGACCTTGCCGAGCATCCGGGCCGAGCCGGAAATCAGGTCGGCAGTCGATTCATACGGCTTCAGTCCCGGCCGGCCGAAGGGATCGGCCATCAGGTCCCACGGCCGCAGCGCGCGCACGCCGAGCGCCTTCGCCTTTTTCGCGTGGAGGCGCTTCACCACCGGCACGATCGTTTCGGCAACGGCATCGTGAAAAACGACGCAGTCATCCGGGGTGTAATCGAACCGGTTCTTCTCGCGGAATACGAAATCCCGGTAATTGCGGA
The DNA here is from genome assembly GCA_020849415.1 of Thermomicrobiales bacterium. Taxonomy (GTDB): domain Bacteria; phylum Chloroflexota; class Chloroflexia; order Thermomicrobiales; family UBA6265; genus JADLGF01. The sequence continues at coordinate 3,251 of JADLGF010000079.1, read as the reverse complement.
AACCGGCGTTTTTCGCCATCCGCTGCCGGAGTGCGTATTGCTGATCGAAGATATCGGCCAGTTTGCTCCGGTTACGCGCGTACGGCGCCAGCCCCTTCAGGAACGCCTTCCTGCGCACGGTGCGATCGGGATCGAGCAGGTAGGGACGCAGTTGCGCGAGCGGGATCCGCTCACCATCCCACACCGCGGTCATACCGCCGGTGATCTTTTCGTAGCGGGCATCGAGCCGCTGCAGCTTCTGGTTGATCGCGACGTTGCGGGGCCGGAAGATCTCCTCCTGGTTCCGGAACGTCTTGATCATGATCTTCAGGTCGTCGGGTTCGTAGTCGAGCGCCAGCAGTCGCCGGGCGAGGCGAACCGTTTGCTCCTGGAGCTGCGGCGCGACATCACCGCTGAGCCGGTTGTACGCCTCCTCGGCCGCCGCGTCGGTGGTATCGACGGTGTAGGCGACTGCCGCGCGCGCGATCGCCTCCGAGATGGCCACGTGCAGATCGGACCAGTCTTCCAGCCACGTCTCGACGTTCGAGAGATCGAGCGGGGCGTCAGCGAGCGCGTCAAAGCGGGGGAGAATCTCGGGCCAGGTGGCGTTCGCGAAATCGCCCGGCGCCGGGCGGGTGGAAGCAGTCATCGTTGAATCCTCCAATAACGTTCGATTGACTGAAGAACCCTACCACGGCGGCGGAGCCAGGCTCGATTCCGCGCCGGAGCGTCGTTCAGGCGCTTTCCCCGCTCGTTCGAATGGCGTACCGTTCCCCTCGGCAAGTGACGTACTCATTGAGTATCCGGTTCGCCGGAGAAGGGAAGATCCGCGTGCTCAAGCTCGATCCCAACGACCCGTTCCAGGCCCGCGCCATCGAGCGCCTGACGAACGAATCGACCGCCTGGCTGACGACGGTCGGCGCCGATGGCACCCCGCAACCGAACCCGATCTGGTTCCTCTGGGACGGCGCGGACAAGGTGCTGATCTACAGCGTGGAGGCGGCCAAACCGCGCCACATCAACGCCCGGCCGCGGGTGGCGTTCGCGTTCAACACCGATGCCCACGGTGAGAACGTGGTGATCTTCACCGGATCGGCCACGGTCGATCGCGCCCAGCCTTCGGCGGCCGAAAACCAGGCGTACCTCGCCAAATACGGAGCCAGCCTCCCCGCCATCGGCTATACGGAAACGAGCTTTGCCGAGAACTACAGCGCCGCCATCGTGGTGACCCTCGAAAAACTGCGCGGCTTCTAGCCCGCCGATCGATTGGCTGGGTATCCCGGACGTCTGTTGACTTCGTGGCCCTTCAGCGGGCGAGCGGTTTTTCCGGCACAATGCGCCCCACAGTTCGATCAAGCGAACAACAGCTCGTCAGCCGAGGGGGATGAAGGTGCCGGACAAGGGCGTGCAACTCTACTTCTGGAATGATTACCGGGTCGAGCCGGTGCTGTTCGATCTGCCCGAGCCAGGTCCGCGTCAACTGCTGGTGCGCTCCACGCACACACAGGTGAGCGCCGGTAGCGAGATGAACTTCTACCGCGAGAATCCGGTTGATGGCCCGGCCGTGCGCGCCCAACTCGGTTACATGGCGACCGGCGTCGTGGTGGCGGTCGGGTCGGCGGTGACGGAGTACGCGGTCGGTGACCGGGTGGTTGGCTCGCACTCGCACGCCAGCCACTTCATCGTCGATCTCGAATCGACGTTGCCGCAGCCGCGGTACATCCTGCCGATCCCGGACGGGGTGAGCGATCACTCGGCCGGGTTCGCCACCCTTGGCGATGTGGCGCTGCACGGCATTCGCCGGGCCGGCCTGCAGATCGATGAGTCGGTGGTGGTGCAGGGGTGCGGCATCGTCGGGCAGCTTTCGATCCAGCTGGCACGGGTGGCCGGCGCTTATCCGATCATCGCGACCGACTTGCAGGAGGATCGGCTGGCCCTCGCCACGCAGAGCGGCGCTACGCACGTGATCAACGTTGCCAATGAAGACCCGGTCAAGCGGGTCTGGGAGATTCTCGGCGGCACCGGCGCGCAGACCGTGATTCACGCCTCTCCGATCGCGGCGATCCTGCAGCAGGCTATGGAGATGGCCGGAATGCGGGGCAAGGTGATCATCACCGGCAGCGCGCCGGGTACGGCCACAATCGGCATGCAGGTCGAGCTGATGCGCCGCGAGCTTTCGATCATCGGCAATTACGAGGTCGGGATCGACGCGCCGATCGCCTACTGGCCCTGGAGCCGGACCCGCAACCGCCAGGCGGTGCTGCGGCTGCTGGGGAGTGGTCAGATGGACATCGACCCACTGGTGTCGCACGTCTACCCGGCCCATGAAGCCCGCGAAATGCGCCTGATGATGTTCGAGAACCGGGAAAAGTGGATGGGAGTCGCCCTGAGCTGGGACGATCTGTCGCCGTTCCTGGGGTAGGCCCATAACTGCAGGCCCTTGGGCTCGAAGCCCAAGGCTGAGGACGGAAGCGCCTCCGGCGCTGGTTGGCGCGGATCACCCGCCCATCGCCATCACCCAAGTGGCGGAGCCACTTCCGTCCTTAGCCTGTGGCTTTCAGCCACAGGACACGCCCGCAATCGTTACGATGCTCCCGGCGAAACAGCGTAGCGACCCTCGGCGATCTCGCTAACCTTGATGCCGACGCTGCGTTCCTGGAGGAGGGCGGCGCCGCGACCTTCGGGGTCGACGTGGGGCACGCCCTCGGCATCGAGCATGATCGCGACGATCGTCACCGATGGCTCCGAGCTGCCGGGCGGGAACGCGAGTTCGGCGATGAAGGATTCGGCTTCCATCCAGGGGTAGCGCGGGAAATCGCCGATCCAGAAGTTCGCCAGGCCATAGAAGATCGGTCGGTTTCGGTGGAATTCGATCGCGTGCACTTCGTGCGCGTGACAGCCGAGCACCGCATCGGCGCCGGCCTCGATCATTGCCCGGGCCGCCTGCACCTCGTACTCCTGCAGGATCGGGTGTGAGGGGCTGCGCCAGAAGGTCGGCACCCCGCAGTGATAGGCGACCAGCACGATCTCGGCCTGATGGCGAGCTTCGGAGATGGCCGCGCCGACGCGCTCCAGTTCCCTGGGCTCGATCCAGGTCTTCACAAACGGCACCGAGCCGGGCTGCTCCAGGAAGAGCCCGGTATCGAGCAGGACCGATTGACTGACGGTGAGCGGCGCCACGCCGGGCAGTTCCGGGGTGGCGGCGGCAAGCTCGCTGAGCGTGCTGGAAACGGCGATGACCGCGATGGTGCGCCCGTTGCACTCCACGATCG
>JADLGF010000078.1 GCA_020849415.1 Thermomicrobiales bacterium | reverse complement strand
TTGACGCCATGCATTTCACGCGTCCAGAACTTGGCGCGATCGCCGAAGCCACGGGCGGTTTCGTAACTGCCGTTCTCCCCCTGGACCAGGAAGAATGTCGTTGACTCCAGCGGTCGCCGGGACATGATGTCCACACGCGTGCGAAACACCGCGCCACGATCAGTGGTCATCTCGACCAGGTGCATGGCCGGGAAGGGGAGATCGGGGCGAAAAGCGCCTTCGGCAACTCCGGTGGCCCTGACCGTTGCCACGCGATCGCCGCTGATGTACAGGAGCGGACCGATGCCGTGCGTGCCGTACACGCCCATGCCGCCCTCGCCGCGCCACGTGCGCGTTCCGTCGCCGCGGTACCAGAGCCCCTCGATATCGTGGATGTAATCACCTTCACCGTAGTAGATCTGGCCGAACTGACCGGCATCCGCCAGTCGCTTGACGGCCTCGATCTCGTCGTAATAGATGCAATTCTCGGCCAGCATGAAGAGGCCCGGGGCGTCGTTCGCGGCCGCGACGATCTGGCGCGCTTCTGCTTCGGTGGAACACGCGGTGACTTCGCAGAGAACGTGTTTGCCGGCCGCAAGCGCCTTGATGCTGTGCTCCGCGTGTGAAGGCATGGGTGACGAGATCACCGCGATGTCGAAATCAGCATCAAAAAACGCATCGATATCGGCGAACCCCTTGGCGCCTAGTTGGTTGGCAACCGAATCTACCACCTCCGGCTGGATGTCGTACATCGCGGTTACAACGGCTCCGCCAACCGCATTGCAGGCGTTTGCTATCGACTTTCCACGGCGCAAACCGATGACGCCGACCCGAAGCGGAACTGCGTTTGTGGCCACAGGAAACCCAACCTTCCTCCGGTTACCCCTTGATGCCCGAGAGCGCAACACCGCGAACAAAGTTGCGCTGGAACAGCAGGTAAACAATCAGCATCGGAATCGTGGAGATGACAGAACCTGCCATCACCGCCTCGTAGTTGACGGTACCCGATGCGCCGGAAAGCCCGGCAAGCACGAGGGGTAGTGTGTACAGGTCGGGATTGTTGAGCACGACCAGCGGCCAGAGATACCCGTTGAACGCGCCGAGAAACGTGAAGATGGCCAGGGCGGAGAGAACGGGCCGCATCAACGGAAGAGCGATGGTGATGAAGGTGCGAAAATCGCCGGCGCCATCGAGCTTGGCGGCGTCGAAGAGTTCACCGGGTATACCGTAAACGAACTGCCGGCAGAGAAAAATACCGAACGAGGAGATGAGAGCCGGCAACACGACGGCGATATAGGTATCGAGCACGTCGAGCTCGCGCATGACGAGATAGAGCGGGATCAACAACGTCATGAACGGGATCATCGTTGTCGAAAGAATGAAGATGAAGAGCACATTCTTGCCGGGAAACTTCAGTCGTGCGAAGACGAACCCGCCAAGCGCCGAGGTGAACATCACCGAGAGCACGATCACGCCACTTACCAGGAGCGAATTGGCGATCGCGCGCGGCATATTGGCATTGGTCCAGACGAGCCGATAGGCGCTCGTGGTCCATTCACGCGGAAGGAGTTGGATCGGGGGCGTAATGATGTCCTTGTTCGTTTTGAACGAGGAAAAGATCAGCCAGAGGAATGGATAAATCGTGATCAGGCAAACGAGCCCGAGCACAAAGAGGACCGCAATCTGAGGCGCGTGCTCAGCTCGGAAGAGTCGTTTGCGGACCGGCAGGCTGGATGTAGCCAAAACGTGCCTCCTTGCGTGCTAGTCGACTGCGGAGCGGAATCGCCAGAACTGGATGATGGTGACTCCAAGAAGGCCAATGAACATGAGCATGGAAACCGCGGCTCCATACCCCAGGTCAACACTGCGGAACCCAAGTTCGTAGGTGTAAACAGCCAGCGTTCGGGTGCTGTTGCCAGGTCCGGAGATCAAATAGAACTGTTCGAACATCTGGACCGTGGCGATGATGCTAACGACCACATTGAAGAAAATGATCGGACGGAGCAGGGGGAGAATGATCCCGAAAAACAGTTGTAAGGAATTCGCTCCATCCAGGGTTGCCGCTTCGGTGATGCTGTCCGGAATCTCGTTGATTCCAGCGAGATAGAGGACGGTGCCGACGCCGAAATTCGCCCAGACCACCATGGCCACGATGCACCAGAGCGCTTGCTGGCTGTCGTTCATGAAGCCTTGGGTCGGAAAGCCGAATCTTGAAAGCGCGGCGTTAAAGCCGCCATTGGTCGGGAGATAGAGCCAACGCCACAACAACACCGTTACAACGGACGGTGTGATGACCGGCAAGTAGAACAAGCCGAGCAGAAGGCGCTGCGGTACTGACTTAAGCCGACTCAGGATGAAGGCCAGAATCAGCGTCAAACACAACGCGATCGAAATCTCTCCGATCGAGAAAATGACGGACTTCTTGACGGCGTCCCAGAAGTACGGATCGTTGAGGGCACGCTCGTAGTTGCGCCACCCCACGTACTTCGGGTCGACGATGAAATCCCAGTTCTGAAACGAGAGCCAGATTCCGACGCCGAACGGGATCAGAAACGTGGTCGAGTAAAACGCCAGCAATACAACTGAAAAGACCACTGCCAGCGGGCTCGTGCCGCGAAAGGCGCGCCTGCCAGGAAACGCTCGTGGTTTGTTGTCGGTCAAGGGCAAGGCCCCGGGCGTTGACATTGGCGATCTCACCCCGATGACGCGGACTACGCAAGAAATGGTGATCCCGGGGTCCCGGCCAACTCAGGCCGGGACCCCGGGATCGATGAACTAGCTGAGACGCTCCCGCGCCTGCTGTTCCTGCTGATTGCAGTACGTGTCCACGTTCTTCAGCGCGTCCATAAGTGAGATCTCATTGTGGAGCGCTCGCTCGATCTCCGTGATCGCCGGGGCGAAGTTTGCGACCCGGCCTTGCGGGAATCGCGTGCGATCGAACGTGCCCTCGGCAACGCGCTTCGAGAGCGGGCCATAGACGGTCGATTCGATGCGCGGATCGGCGTAAAGCTGCGGGCTGCAAAGTACGCCGGAATACGTGTTGGTGATTTCGATCATGGCATCGGCCGAGAGGAGTTTGTTCACGATCCCGACACAGTGCTGGAGCTTCGTCTCATCCTTCTCCAGGCGGCGCGAAAGCGTGATCACGGCCAGGTTGACCGGAGAGACCAGGTCCTCGGCCGCACCAGCGATCGGTGGCAGCGGAACGACGTCCGACCGGCGATCCGGGGAAATGCTGTTGGCTGACGCCGCAAGATACGATCCGACGGAATTCGTGGAGATGGTTTCCTCCCAGAAGCCGTCGGCATCGGAGGCAGCGAGCTCCAGAGAAGCGGTCTTGTCGACGTGGATGAGATCGTGAATGCGCTTCAGCGCAGCTTCGCCTTCAGGCGTGGCGTATGACCAGACGCCGGACTCGATGTCGAAGAAGTTGCCCCCCGCCTGATAGATGAACGACGGAAGCATGTAGAAGGCCGTCGAGATGCATGAGAGGCCCGCTCGGGTGACGGTGTCACCATCGAACTGTGTCAGCGTCTTGCCCGCTTCCACCCATTCTTCCCAGTTGGTGAAGCTGCCGTAATCGATGCCGGCATCGTTGTAATGCATCTGTTTGAGCGTCAGGGTTACCCCATCGAGGCCGCTCAGATAGGGCAAGTAGTAGGCGCTGTTATCCGGCGTCTCGATCATGCCGAGCGCACCCGGATAAACAAGTTGCTCGAGCGCTTCCCGGCCTCCGAAGTAGTCATCCAGCTTGAGCCAGAGGCGGCTGATATCGGTCGCGAGATACCAGTTCGTGTACCCCATCAAGATGTCGGCTTCGTCGCCGGCCGCCACCGAGGGAAGCATCTTGGCCTGGAGATCGGCGTACGGGATTGGCTGCACGGTAACAGCGACACCCGGGTTTTCGTCGGCGTAGGCCTGGGCGGCCGCCTGGAACGATGTGACAACCGGTCCAAAATTCTGGACCCACATGGTGATCTTCGTATCGCCTTCGCCCACATTGATGGGTTCGGGCGTCGGCACGGGGGTTGGATCCTGGGCAAAGGTCAACTGGCGGCCACCCGCCAGTGCCAGTGACGCACCGAGTGACATGCGGAGAGCGTTACGGCGATTCAGGCGCGACTGCATTTCAATCCCCTCTCACGTGCTTCCCAGCCGACAACCAGGATTGTCTCCCTGCTTTGGGCAGATGTCGCCTCCGCGATCGCTGCATCTGCCTTGGTTCGAACAGACCATCCGTGTCATCTGCTGGTCAGACCATGCGAATAAGATGTATCGTAGGGCCGATGGTATACTGGCTCCAGTCGCTTGTCAATACGCTCCCGCTCGGGGATTCTGGATTAAGCTTCAGGTTCGACCTGCATCATCCCGGTGCCGCCGGGAGCAAGCTACGGCTCGTCTGTTCGGAGCGGAACATGTCGGAAGCTGGTTTTCGTCCCCCACGCAAGGTCACGCTTGTGGAAGCCGTGGTGGAGCAAATTGCAGATCAAATTCAGTCAGGGAAATTAAAGCCCGGAGAGCGCTTGCCGTCGGAGCGCAAACTGATCGATACGATGCAGGTGGGCCGCTCATCCGTGCGCGAGGCATTGCAGGGGTTGGCAATGATGGGCCTCGTTGAGATACGCCCTGGTCAGGGCACATTTGTCAGCCGGGGCGCACGTGTGCTTGTGCCCGAGGTTGGACGGGCCGATCTTTCTGCCGGCCTGCGCCGGGAAATGCGGTTGAGCCTTTGTGACGCCCGCCGGTTCATCGAGAGCGAGACCGCGAAACGGGCGGCTATTCACGCTGATGACGTTTCGATCGCCCATCTTGGTTCAATCCTGGAGACATATTGCCTGTTGGCGCGGCAAACGCACGATCTCGAAGCCGCCAACGTGCCCCACCACTCGTTTCACATCGAAATAGCTCGCATGAGCGAGAACGCGTTTTTCGCGCCGATGCTTGATATGCTCCTGCATTCTGTGCCTCAGAGTTTGCGTAGAGGTGAATTGGTTGGTTTTGAATCGACTCCGGTCGACGAGATTTTTGACGAGGAACTTGCGATTCATCGCCGAATCTTCGATGCGATCGCTAGCCACGATCCGGATGCGGCCGCCTTGGCTATGGACCGCCATATGGCGTTCGAGGAACGACTGATCAACCTGGCGTTCGAATCCTAGATTCGTCCCCCGATCGCCTTCTTTTCGGTCAAGGGGTTGCGCCAACGATCAGGCGCACGAACCGCGTAGCTGAATTGAAACAGCAAAGCGCCGGCGTCCGTGGTTTGGAGGCGCCGGCGCTTCGTTCATCCTGGCTACGGCATCTGGTGGCCGCCGTGCTCGGTCGTGGAATCGCCGGCGGTGAGCCCCATACCAGCGGCGTCGCCGAGCCAGATTGCGAGGGCGCCGATGGCGATAGCGACCAGACCGATCGCGACCAGGTACCCCCAATCGGCGATCCGTCCGCGCAACGGCGGGTGCAGGATCGCCTCGGCCGAGGCCGGACGCTCGAAGCGGCGCAATCGCAGTGCGTTGGTGACGACCGAGACCGAACTCATCGCCATCGCCGCCGCGGCCAGCACCGGAGTGAGCAGAATCTCCCAGCGCGGGTAGAGAATGCCCATCGCGACCGGAATCAGCGCCACGTTGTAGGCGAATGCCCAGAAGAGCCCCTGCTTGATTGTCCCGACCGTGCGCCGGCTGAGGGCGATCGAGGTGACGATCGAGCGGAGATCGCCGCCGATCAGGGTGATATCGCTGGCGGCCATGGCGACATCGGTGCCGGCTCCCATTGCGATGCCGAGTTCGGCCTGGGCGAGGGCGGGGGCATCGTTGATGCCGTCGCCGACCATCGCCACGATCTTGCCCCGCGCCTGCAGTTCCTGAACCTTGGCCGCCTTCTCCTCCGGCAAGACCTCGGCGATCACCTGATCGATGCCGGCGCTGCGGGCGATCGCTTCCGCGGTGCCCTGGTTGTCGCCGGTCAGCATCCAGACATCGAGGCCGAGCGCCTTCAATTGCGCGATCGCCTCCGGCGTTTCCGGTTTGAGCGTATCGGCGAGCGCGATCACGCCGGCGATCTGGCCATCGATGGCGACGAAGAGCGGCGTCGCGCCTTCCTTCGCCAGCCCGGCCGATTCGACCGCGACCGCCGCGATCGGCACGCCGTTCGCGCTCATCAGTTTCAGGTTGCCGGCGAGCACCGTGTGGCCCTCGACCGTCGCCGTTACGCCCTGGCCGGTGATCGAATCGAACGATTCGGTGGCGGGAAGATCGAGTCCGAGTTCGCCGGCGTGCGTCACGATCGCGGCGCCGAGTGGATGCTCGGAATTGACTTCCATCGCAGCGGTGAGGCGGATCAGATCGCGCTCGTTCCAGCCGTTGTAGGGGAGTACCTTCGTCACCGCCGGCTTGCCGCGGGTGAGGGTGCCGGTCTTGTCGAGCACGATCGTGTCGATGCGGCGGGTCTGTTCCAGGGCTTCGCCGCCCCGGACCAGGATGCCGTTCTCGGCCGCCTTGCCGGTGCCGACCATGATCGCGGTCGGCGCGGCCAATCCGAGCGCGCACGGGCAGGCGATCACCAGCACCGAGACCATGGCGGTGATGGCGAAGGTGAGCTGTGGATCGGGACCCCAGATCATCCAGATGCCGAAGGTGATCGCCGCCATCACCAGCACTGCCGGCACGAAGTAGCCGGAGATGGTGTCGGCCAGGCGCTGCATTGGCGCCTTCGAGCCCTGGGCGTCCTCGACCAGCCGGACGATCTGGGCGAGGGTGGTGTCGCGCCCGACCCGGGTCGCCCGGAAGATGAAGCTGCCGGTGGTGTTGATCGTGGCGCCGATCACCGGCTCGCCCGCCGACTTCTCGACCGGCAGGCTTTCGCCGGTGATCATGCTC
>JADLGF010000077.1 GCA_020849415.1 Thermomicrobiales bacterium | reverse complement strand
GACAGGTCCGCCATCCGATGAAAACGCTTCAGGGTCCGAGCCCCTTCGCCGGTTTTCCGGTCGAGTTCAACCGCTTCGTCAAACGCTGCCAGGAGCGAGGCATCGATTTCGCCAGCATGCAGCAGGCACCGGCGATCGAGCTCGGCATCGGCAACGGCGGATTCGAATCGGCGTCGAGCCGCCTGGCGGGGGATGAAGCGATCGTCCGGATCGAGGGACCAATCGAGGCCCGGCCTTTGGCTAAAGCAACCGCCCGCACCCGGCTCCGCTACTTCCTCGATGGCGCCCAGCAAACGCTGCCGGCCGGGCGGCTCGGTCCGATCCCGGTTTACCTGTCGCTGACCGCCGCTGGCATCCTGGAGCGGGACGACGACGGCAACACCCGGTTGATGGGCGATTCGCTCTCGGTCCGAAAATGCTGGATCGTGCCCGAAGGGGTCGACACCGACGATTCCCGCTACCTCTGCGATGGCCTGCGCGCGATCGGCGGCACCGTGATCGATCCGCTGGCATCGGTCGCGGAGGATCGCGATCGATATCTCCGCTGCGCCTCCGATTACATCCACATCGAAAAGAAGGCCATGGAGGCGACGAACCACGTTCGCGAAGGGATCGAGGTCGATCTGCTCGCTGCGTGGGGTCGCACGCACTCGGACGGCGACAACTGGATCGTGGTCGATGGCCAACTGCGGCTGCCGGTGAAGAACGCGGTCGGGCTGGTGAAATCGTTCACCTACCAGTACGTCACCGGCGCCGAGGCGAGCGCCCTCTTCGCGTTGCCGGCCGGGCAGCGATCGAGCGCGTTCCAATCGGCCAATCAGTACCGCGAGCGGGAGTCATCGGTGCGGGATCGCACCCTCTGGTATCTCCGCTTTCACAACGCCGAGGGACTCGACGCCCGCCACGGCCTGATCCGGCTCGAAGCCGCGCCTGATTTCACCGATTCGGACCGGATCGATGAACTCTCCGCCTGGTTGCTGGGCGAAATAGCGCCGCGCGCCACCGCCGATGCGCGCTGGGATTCACTGATCTACCCGATCCACCTGCTCGAGCGGATGCTGAAGCGCCGCGTCGGCGTCGAAACCCTGGCCTGGCCGGGCGCCCGGCGCTCCTGATCCCGAAAGGACCCGCAGCGTGACCCTCAACGATTCCGAACCGAACGCCTCCCGCACGGCGCAGCTCGATCGCCTGATCGCCGAATTCGGCGATTACATCGATCAGCGCGCCGGGCCGATCGGCCGGGTGGTCGGAAGCGAGCGGGAGCCGGCCGGCTCGCACCAGTTCTTTTTCTGGGCGTCCGACAGCGCCCGCACCCTCGATGTCGGGCACATCGTCATCACCTTTTCCGAAGACGCCGCCGTCATCGGCGTGGTCGATGAACCGCGCCGTTTCTCCGATTTGCGTTCGTTCCTGGATGACTATTTCGACCGGCACATCGAGGACGAACTCGCGGATGAGCCGCCGACCCGCCGGCCGGAAATCCTCGTCTTCTCGGTCAATGTCCTCGCCACGCGGCACCTGCGCGACGATGTCACCTCGCACCGCCCTCCTACCGGCGGTCCGGTCTACTTCGCCACGCCGGCCGCGATCGACTACGCCACCGGCGTGCACGAGTTCACTGGCCGGGCAATTCCGGCGTTGCTCCACACCAACGGCAACCCGGAGTACAACGAGTTCGGCGATCGCCGGCTTGACGCCGACGGTCAGGTGATATTCCAGCGCGCGCCGATCTGGCTCGATGAGGATTACCTGCTCGGTCCGGAGGCGGGGCACGGCAACTGGACCGGTCAATCCGGCCTTGCTACCAAGACCAGTCATGTCCTCTTCCTGATTTCGGCGATCTTCCAGAAGCTGCAACGGCCGAATGCGCTCGGCGAGACGCGCCGGGTCGCTACCCTGATGTTCAACGTCAAGGGACCGGACCTGCTCTGGCTCGACAAGCCGGCCGCGCCATCGCCCGATCAGGCGGAAGCCTGGCGCCGCGCCAATGCTCGCCCGCTGCGCGAGCAGGATTTGGCCGCCTACGCCGCCATGGGACTCGAACCGAATCCGTTCGAAAAGCTGCAGATCTTCGCGCCGTTCAAACCGGGTGCGCAGCCGAACGCCGGCTACGGCCAGAACGCCACGGTGCACCTCGGCAGCGAACGCGAGGTGGTGCGGCGGTTGAACACCCTGCGCAACCGCCCGGAGGAATCGGCCAACGTACACCCGATCCTGTGGGATATCGGCTCGCTGCTCTTCTACCCGCACAAGCTCTTCGAATTCCAGGACCTCGATGACAAACTCTTCGGCCTGATCTACGAACTGCGCGACGGCATGAAACTGCGCTCGTTACAGGAGATTCAGACCACGCTGGGTGACGCGATCGAGGAGATGGAGCGGGATGACCGTTCCGACTGGCGCGGGCACCACAAGGCGACGGTGAGCAAGGCGCGCAATCGCTTCAACCAGATGCTCGGCAAATTCGGCGGTTTGCTGACGGACGGCAAGGTTGATTACGGCACACTCCCGAAGGTGGATCAGTCCTTCGAGGATCACGAGGTGCGGGTGGTCGATATCGCCCACTGCAACACCAACGTCCAGGAAGTGCTCGTCTCTTCGATCATCGGCGAGGTCTGGAAGATGGCCGAGGAGGGGACGCTCGGCGTCGATAAGGTGATCGTCTTCGTCGACGAGCTGAACAAGTACGCCACTTCGGGATCGCAGAGCGCGCTGCGAAACACGCTGGTCGATATCGCGGCCCGCGGCCGCCACCTCAATGTGGTGCTGTTCGGCGCGCAGCAGTTCCGCTCGAAGGTCGATGATGAAATCCTCGGTAACTGCGGCACATCGTTCTACGGCCGGGTCGGCGACGAGGAGATCACCAACGCCTCCTACCGCTCGCTGAGCGAGAACACCAAGACCGAACTGCTCGGCCTGCCGAAAGGCCGGCTGCTGGCGCGGCACGCGCACTTTCGCTCGCCCCTCTTCGGCGAGTTCCCGCTGCCGCCATCGGTGGCGGGATCAGCTGGTCAGCGACTCTTCAACGACGCCGGCGCCGAACTGACGATCCGGCCGGCCGAAGCCCTCTTCCTGGCGATGCAGGGTCTCGGCGAAACGCGCGTCAGCATGGCGGAGGTCAGCAACTACTGCGACGGGTTGAGTTCAGTGCAGGTCACTGAAATCATCAGCCTGATCGAGACTGAAGCGCGGGGCAAGGCCGACCTGATCCGGGCCAACCGCTTCTCCGTCTGGGCGCAAACGAAAAAACACCTGATCCGGGCGCGATCGCTATGACGCACCTGCCCGCCATCAAGATCGCCCACGTCGCCGATACCCACCTCGGCTACCGGGGTTTGACGAAGCTCGATCCGGAAACAGGACGCAACCAGCGCGCGATCGATGTCGAACTCGCCTACGAGCGCGCCATCGACGCCGTCCTGGAGGAAGCCCCCGATCTCGTCGTGCATTCCGGCGATGTCTTCCACCACACCCGGCCGACCTGGCACGCGCTGCGGACCTTCGTCCGCCAGACGCGCCGGATCACCGCCGCCGG
>JADLGF010000076.1 GCA_020849415.1 Thermomicrobiales bacterium | reverse complement strand
CGCGCCGGATCGCACATGCGCCACGCGTTCCCGATTGCTCGACGCATCGAAGCACGCCGCGCGGCGCAGGCATTGTATACGTCCGTACGTCATCTTGACGGTACGTAACCTACACAGCGGCGGCATTCGGCGCAATCGATCGCCCTCAGCGGCGCGGCGCGCCTAACCGCGTGGAACGATCTGCACCACCAGCCGGCTTGGGTGCTCGGCGTCGTGCAGGACGGTCTGGTGAGCCACCACCGCCTCGGCAAGCGGAGTGGTCGCCTGCACGCCGCCGTTCTGATAATTGCGATCGAACCGGGGGAAATTGCTGCTGGCAATCTCGAGCCGGAGCGCGTGCCCTGGTTGCAGGAGCAGGCTGGTCGCCCAGAGATCGATCTCGTAGCGATTCACCTCGTGCGGGGTCAAGAAACCGGCCTCACGCGGCGAGGTCCGGTAACGAGCGCGGATGATGCCATCGGTCAAGTTGCGCACGCAGCCGCAAGGGCAAACATCGACCAGTTTGGCGGTGAAATCGGTATCGATCGCCGAGGTGGCGGCGTAGAGAATCACCGTCACCGGACCGGTCACCTCGGTCGGTTCCTCGAACGGCGCGGTGGTGTACACGAGCACATCGGCGCGGCCTTCGACCACTTTCTGATCGAGCGCACCCGAGGGCGACCAGTGCACCGGACAGCAGAGCTGCCCGCCGACAGTCGGCACCGGATCGCGCGGGTCGCTCAGATAGTGGTCGGGCATCGTATCGGCGCCGGTCGCCCGCTCGCGCAGCAGCTTGCCATCGCCCGCGGCCGTGTTCGCGCGGCCACCGCTGCCGAGGAAGAACTCGGTGGTAACCGCCCGCTCCAGCGGCCAGCTCGTTTCGCTGCGCCAGCGGTTTTCACCCATGACGAAGATCGAGACGGGCGGGGTAGCGTCGTACTCGGCGGCGGCATGATCGCGCAGCCAGCGATCGAAGAACCCCAGCCACTGCCCCTGCAGGTCGACCGCATCGGGCGAGCCCATCGCGCCGGGGAAATAGTCGCCGGCAGCGCCGCCGCTACTGGCGGTGGCGTGACTCCACGGCCCGATCAGCAGGCGCGAACCGTTGCGGCTGCGTTCGCTGCCACCTTCCCACTTCATGCCGAGGTAGTTGCCGATCGTGCCGCCAAGGAAGACGTCGTACCAACCGCCCGAATTGAAGCTGGCGATATCGAGATCCTGATAACGGCCGGCGACATTGAGGTGATCCCAGTAGTCATCGAGCGCCGGGTGCCCGATCCACTCGGCGTACCAGGGACCGAGTTCGAGCAGCGTCTGGTCGCAATCGAGCGGGGTTTCCACGATGAAGCGGTTCAGATCATCGACCCGCTCCAGATTCGCCGCGAAGAGGAGGGTGGCCGGATCGGCGGCACGCCGGCGACCGGCCGTCTCCGAGGTCAGCCCGGTCGCCCACGAGTAGTTGAAGTAGAGGTTGAACGCGCCACCCTGGTAGGTCCAGCCGTCGTGATAATCGGACGCAGTGACGTGGGGCGCGACCGCTTCGAGCCCAGGCGCACCGGCCAGCGCTGCCTGCCACTGAGTCAACCCGACGTACGAGCCACCGAACATGCCGATCCGGCCGTTCGACCAGGGCTGGGCGACGATCCACTCGCAGGTGTCGAAGCCGTCCGGCTGCTCCTGCACGAAAGGGTGAAAATCGCCGCCCGAGTTGTACCGGCCGCGGACATCCTGGATCACCACGGCGTATCCGGCTGTGGCGGCGCGGATCGCGAAGACCTGGTAATAGCCGCCGCTGGCGTTCTTGTTGTAGGGCGTGCGCTGGAGCAGGGTCGGCAGCCGCTGCGCGCCCGCCGGCCGGTAGATATCGGCCGAGGTCAGGGTGCCATCCCGCAGCGGAATCGAAACATTGCGATCGATCGTAATCGTCGTCATGGCTTCTCCAGGTGAGCGCGAATCGGTAATGACGGGTCAGAACTATTCAACGGCTGATGCTAAACTGAAATGGTGCGCCGCGCTCGAAGCGCCGGTGCGAACGGGGCAGCAAATCCACCATGAAACCCTTCATTCTCGAACCCACCAAGCTCGATAGCCGGCGCGAGGCGCTCGGCGCGGTGATTACCCAGGTCGTCAAAATCGATGGCAAGCGGGTGCTGAACAAAGGCCAGCGCCTGACCGAGGCCGATCTCGGTATCCTCGAACGACTGACCGAGCCGATTCACGCCGTCCGGCTCGAAGCCAACGACCTGCACGAAGATGAGGCCGCCATCCGCATCGCCGCCGCCATCTGCGGCGAGGGCCTGACCCGGCGCGATCCGGTCCAGAGCCGGGTCAATATCCGCGCAAATCGGAAGGGACTGCTGCGGGTCGACCCCGAACGGGTGCGGGCGATGAACAGCTATTTCGGCGTGGCGGTCTTCACCCTGATCGACCGAATTCCGGTGCTGCCGGGCAAGATCGTCGCCGGGGCCAAGATCACGCCGGTGTCTCTGCCCGAATCGACTATCGCCGCTGTGGAGGCGATCGCCGCCTCCGATCCGGTGGTGGAGGTCAAGCCCTACCTGCCGCGCAAGGTCGGGGTGATCACGACCGAGGGACTGCGCGGACCGCTCCAGAAACGCTTCCAGGAGG